>CALLIG010000175.1 GCA_938009735.1 uncultured Flavobacteriaceae bacterium | reverse complement strand
TTTAACGGTCTTGATCCTCAAAACGGATTAGGCAATGTTAACCTGCCAGGTAATTTAGAAAACACCTACGAAGGAAATCTTAATGTTCATGCACTTTATGTAGATGCAGTTTATAAAATCAATGATAAGTTTTCAATTGTTCCTGGTTTGCGTGTTGAGCAATTTAATCAAGACATTACCTATGATGTCATCAATTTACCAGCAACTGATCCGGGAGAAAGAGATGCAAATGAGTTTTTCTTCTTGCCAAGTTTAAACATGAAATATGCTTTGAACGAAGATCAAAACCTTCGTTTTTCATTTAGTAGTACGGTATCAAATCCTGAGTTTAAAGAAGTTGCTCCTTTTGTATATGAAGACGTAACGCAACGTATTGGTGGTAACCCAAATCTATTAAATGACCCTTCGTTTTCAAGAATATACAATCTAGATTTCAAATATGAGTGGTTTTTAAAACCTAATGAATTGATTTCAGTAGCAGCTTTTGCTAAAGCAATTAATAATCCTGTGAACTTAGTAGTAGCGAATGATGCTACAGGAACGCAACGCTTTTTTAGAACAGGAGATCAAGCACAGGTTATCGGATTCGAAGTAGAAATTCGCAAAAACTTAATAACCAATGCCGATGAGCAAAGTGTACTATCAACCGGTTTCAATGCGACATACACCTATACAAAGCAAGATTTAAAAGATAGTAATGGAGTTTTCTCTACCACGTTTGACAGAAATTCTGATCAACTACAGGGGGCGTCTCCGTTATTGGTAAATACAGATTTGAGCTACCGCCCTACTTTTGGAACATACAAGCCAATTGCAAACCTCGTTTTCTCCTATTTTTCAGATCGTATTGACGCCTTGGGTTCTGGTCAACTTGGTAATATTATTGAAAAAGGAGTTCCTACACTCGATTTTATTTGGAAAAATAATATTACCGAAAAGGTAGAATTAAATGCAAGTTTTAAAAACATCTTAAATCCGAATATCGAACGTGTACGTGAAGTTGAAGGTGGTGACATCACCCTTTCAAACTTTAAGCGAGGGCTAAATATCGGATTCCAATTCAAATACAAATTTTAATCAATTACTAACGAACAATTAAATCACAACTCATGAAAACAAGTAAAATTCTTTTAGGCTTTTTTGCAATTGCTATTCTTTTAGTTGGTTGCGCTGCTGATGATACCGCAGACGTATTTATTGAAAATCCAAATGGTGAAAACCCTACAATTACACCAGTTACTACAAACACAGAAATAGGTGGAACATTAACCGAAAACCTAATTTTAGAAACGGATACTGAATATCAATTAACAAGTGCATTAATCGTACCTGAAAACCTGACTTTAACAATCAACCCAGGTGTTGTTGTTAAAGCCATTGCTGGTGCAGATGTTTATGTTGCTATTCTTCAAGGAGGAAAAATAATGGCTGAAGGCACCTCAACAAAACCAATTGTTTTTACCTCAGGGTCTTCAACTCCAAATGCTGGAGATTGGGGCGGACTTATTCTTTTAGGAAAAGCGCCAATCAATTCGGTTTCAGGTGGTGACGCAACATCAACTTCTGAAATTGGTGGCTTACCTTATGGAGGAAGTGCAGCTGATGATAATTCAGGAATCATTAAATATGTAAGAGTAGAATATTCAGGTGGTGCAGCAGATGCATCTTCTGAGAACAACGGCTTCTCTTTCTACGGAGTTGGTTCTGGTACCACAATTGAGTATATCCAAGCCTTTGAAGGTAAAGATGATGGTGTTGAATTCTTTGGAGGAACTGTAAATGCTTCTTTTATATCAATCATAGGTGCTCAAGATGATTCTGTGGATTGGACAGAAGGTTTTACAGGCACATTAAACAATGTTTATGTTGAGCACGGACAATCGCATGACAAAGGCATCGAAGGTGATGGTTTTAATACGGATATAGGTAATAACGCTGATCCAATATTTTGGTCAGCGCCTTCAATCAATAATTTAACTATCAACGGTAATGGATCTTCAAATGACAACGAAGCAATTAGACTAAGAGCTGGAACAAGAGCACTTTTCAACAATGTACTTTTATCGGGCTTTGCTGAAGGTTTTGATTTAGATAGTGATGGTGCAGATAGCCCAACAGGTCAAGGAGTTCTCAATGGTGATACGGGAGTTACTGATATCAGTTTTGAAGATGTGACTGTAAATCTTAAAAATGATACTGGTGAAGCTTTTAGCGAAGCAGAATTCTTTTCAGGAATTGGTAATGGAACTGGCGCCGATTATAGTACTTGGAATACCGGATGGACACGTAATTAATTTAAATATGTTTGATTGGACTATAAACTAGTCTAAATTAAATACCGCTGAAAACCCTGCTATATGGCAGGGTTTTCTTTTTTCAAGCCAATATTAGTCTGATTAAGACAAGATAACTTAACTATTTTGTTACCCATATTTAATCTGTACTTAACCATAAGTTTACACCGACTTACTTTCTTTGTATCACATTATAATACGATACATGAAAAATATTCTTTTTATTGGTTTGTTTCTTTTTTCGACAGGGCTGTTTTCTCAAAACCTAGGCGTAGTAAGAGGCAACGTTTCTGACAAAACAATGAACAATGAACCATTATTGTTGGCCAACGTTCAAATTAAAGGTCAGGAAACTGTAACTCAAACTAACTTCAACGGTAATTTTGAAATTTCAAATCTTACCATTGGCAACTATACTTTAATCATTAGTTACTTAGGATATGAAACTACAGAAGTTCCAGTAACCATAAACGAAAATGAAGTTAGCTATATAGATGCAAATTTAAACACTTTGCAATTTGATTTAGAAGAAGTTGTTGGAATAGATACGGCCTCAAGCGAAGAAAAAAATCGTTCTTCTTCAGAAAAAAGTCCGAGAAAATAGTTTTTACCATTTAGTACGACTGAAAAAAGGCCCGCTTAATAAAGCGGGCCTTTTTTCAGTTAATAAAATTATAATTTTTTTAGTCAAGATTTACAATACCTTCCGTGTTTTTCGATTCATTTACAGCGGCAATTATATTTTCGTTGTATTCGACTTCTTTAAGAATATCGTTAGCCCAAAATAACCATTTTCCGCTTTTGACTCCGTTTTCATATGATCCAACAGTAATTGTTTCTCCTTTCTCATTATAACTCAACCATTCACCATGCAATTGTTTCTCTAGATTGAAGGTTCCTTTTTGACTTACTTCACCATTGGCATGAAAGTATGTAGCTTCAATAAGATTAGTTTCATTATTTAATTTCATTTCCGGTTTAGTTTGAGCAAAGCTTGCTATTGAAACCAATACCATGGCTGTAAATAAAATTATTTTTTTCATAATATCTGGGATGTTTGATTTCTATTTTTTATAAAAATATATTAATTTTTACATTTAATCAACACTTAGGTAACGTTAACTTTACATTGAAAACGATACGCACTGATACTTAGTGCGTTAGACTAATCATATTTTTGCAAAATTAAAGATTCCTTAATATAAAGGTTACACTAAGGTGACATCTAAGGCCGATCTTAGCGTAGTCTTAAGACAAACATGATTTCATTTTACCTATTAGTTTTTGTCGACTAGTACTTTGAAATCTACAGCTACCTTTGGCCAAGGTAGCTTTTTTTATATTTCAATCTTAAATCTTCAATTCAAAAAAGGTCTCGAAACAATTACCTTCATCTTTAGCTTTTTGGTTTACAACAATTAAAACGTGATTAGACTTAATTTCCATGTTGATAAACAAAATATAATTCTTCTAAAAATAACATTCGCAAAACATTAATTTAACATTGGTGTCAGTTATTTGCATCAGACAAAAACTAATACTTGATGAAATTAAAAAATTTAGCCCTTGGGCTTCTTCTTTGTGTTTCTTATTTAACATTTGCACAAGAAACAAACGCACCTAAATTCGGAAAAGGACTTTTCAACCTTGTTGGCCAAGACAGTACGTGGAGCATGAAAATTGCTACACGTATGCAGTTTCTTACGATTGCTTCATGGGATGAAAGCAACGATGGAGGACTTGTAGACCCAGAACAAAGTTTCTTGGTCCGTCGTGCACGCCTAAAATTTGATGGTTTTGCATACTCTCCAAAACTGAAATACAAATTAGAGCTTGGCTTATCAAATAGAGATATTTCTGGCGCCTCTGAATTTACAAGCAATGCTCCTCGATATATTTTAGATGCTGTAGTAATGTGGAATTTCTATGGAAATTTTGAATTCTGGATGGGGCAAACTAAACTACCAGGAAACATAGAACGTGTTATCTCATCAGGAAACTTACAACAAGTAGATCGCTCTTTATTAAATAGTAGATTTAATATTGACCGTGATCTAGGCGTTCAAATACGCCACCATTTCAATTTAACTGAAAAGTTCTTAGTCCGCGAAAAATTAGCTACTTCGATGGGAGAGGGAAGAAATATTACTACGGGTAATTTAGGGGGGCTTCAACATACAGCTCGATTAGAATTGCTACCATTTGGGGCATTCAAAAGTAAAGGTGATTATAGTGGTAGCGATCTCAAACGAGAAGAAACTCCAAAATTAATGTTAGCTGCAACATTTGACACGAATAGAGATGCAGTAAAAAATAGAAGTAATCAAGGTTCATATATGGTAAATGATTCCGGTTTTTACCAAACCGACATCAATACTATTTTTCTTGATGCAATGTTTAAATACCAAGGATTTTCTTTCATGGCAGAATATGCTACAAGATCTGCTGATGATCCAATTGCAAAAAATTCAGATGGTTCTTTAACTGGCGATGAAGTACAAGTTGGAAACGGGCTTAACCTTCAAACCGGATACCTATTAAAAAGTAATTGGGAAGTTTCAGGACGTTATACGAACATCGTTTTAGATGAAAATATTACAGGAAAAAACCCTGAAAGTCAATATACATTAGGTCTATCAAAATACATTGCAGGTCATAAATTAAAGGTACAAACAGATGTGAGCTATTTAAATTTAGACGGAGGATCAAACAAACTCATGTGCCGTCTTCAAGTAGATGTTCATTTCTAAGCTAAAAAATAACATTAAGATAACATCATCAGTCTGAAGACTATAGATATTTGCAAACTTATTTAGAATAAAAATTATGGATAATATTTACTTTGTAATGATTATTGCTCTTGCTGTTTTAGCAGTTGCAGATTTAGTTGTTGGTGTTAGTAATGACGCTGTGAATTTTTTGAATTCCGCAATAGGCTCAAAGGCTATTTCGTTCAGAACAATAATGATAGTTGCTAGTTTAGGAATTGCCTTTGGAGCCATTTTTTCAAGTGGTATGATGGAAGTTGCCAGAAAAGGGATATTCAATCCGGGTGAATTTTATTTCAATGAAATCATGTTCATTTTTATGGCGGTTATGATAACCGACATATTACTACTCGATTTTTTCAACACCCTAGGGATGCCTACATCTACAACGGTTTCGATTGTTTTTGAGCTTTTAGGTGCAGCTGTTGCCATGGCATTGATAAAAATTGGCGCTGATGGTGGTAATTTTGGTGATGTTGTCAATTATATAAATACAACTAAAGCCGGTGAAATCATTTTTGGTATTCTATTATCTGTATTTGTTGCCTTTTCCATAGGTGCATTAGTACAATGGATTTCTCGATTACTACTTTCTTATCATTTTGAACGAAAAGCAAAATGGGTAGGTGCTCTTTTTGGAGGAGTTGCTCTTTCAGCTATTACCTATTTCATTTTAATGAAAGGTATTAAAGGAACTGCATATGCAGGGCAAAGCTTTGAAATTATTGGAGGAAGCACTATAAAAAGCTTTCTAGAAGCAGAATGGGTTGCCATAGCTGGTGTAAACTTTGTGATTTGGTCTATTCTAGCATACATCTTAATGAATATTGCCAAAGTGAATATCTATAAATTGATTATTGGTGTTGGTACGTTTGCCCTAGCTTTAGCATTTGCCGGCAATGATCTTGTGAATTTTGTTGGCGTTCCAATTGCAGCATGGCAATCGTACGAAGCATGGGAAGCATCAGGAGTTGCTGCTACAGAATTTAGCATGGCTGTTTTAGATAAAAAAGTTCCAACACCAACATTACTTTTGTTTATCGCAGGTATTATAATGGTAGCGACACTTTGGTTTTCTAGCAAAGCGAAAGCGGTTGTAAAAACTTCATTAGACCTATCAAGTCAAGAGGCCACAAAAGAACGTTTTCAACCTAATTTTTTATCTCGTGGTTTAGTGCGTTCTGCATCTGCAGTTTCATCAGCTATTTCAGCAGTATTACCGCAATCATGGCAAGCAAAAATCGATGAGCAATTTACAACACCAACAATTGAATTGTCAAGAAATAAGGTTCACGAGCTTCCTGCATTTGATATGGTACGTGCTGCTGTAAATCTTATGGTTGCTGGTATTTTAATTTCTATTGCAACATCCTATAAATTACCATTATCAACTACGTACGTAACTTTTATGGTAGCCATGGGTACTTCTTTAGCCGATAGAGCTTGGGGTGCAGAGAGTGCTGTTTATAGAGTTGCTGGCGTGTTAAATGTTATTGGTGGTTGGTTTGGTACTGCGATTATTGCTTTTGTAGCAGCAGGTACTATTTTAGCATTAATAAGTTTTGGAAAAGGTGCAGCAATTGCTATTTTACTATTCGTCGCTATATTACTTTTAGCAAGAAATTATATTTCGCATAATAAGAAGTCTAAAGAAATTAGAGCAGAAGACTCCTTAAACAATGCAGAGAGCAGCTCCATTCAAGGGGTTATAGAAGAAAGTGCAAGTAATATTTCTAATGTTCTTAAAAGAACGAATAAAATTTATACAAATTCAATTAATGGACTTGCTGTACAAAACCTTGATCTCTTAAAAAAGAATAAAAAGCAAGGCGCAAAACTATCTAATGAAATAGACGCTATGCGTGATCATATTTTCTATTTTATAAAAAATCTAGATGAAGCTAGTGTTGGTGCCAGTAACTTTTATATTACCGCGCTAGGTAACTTAACTGATATCGCACAATCACTCGAGTATATTGGTAAAGTAAGTCACAAGCATGTCAATAACAATCATAAAAAATTAAAATACAATCAGATAAAAGAACTCAAGCAAATTGATGAAAAATTAGAAGAAATTTTTAACCTAACTCAAACTGCTTTTGACAATCGTTCATTTGAAGATATTGGCGGTGTTTTAAATAAGAAACATGAGCTGTTTGATTTGATTTCAGAAAAAATACAAACCCAAGTAGCGCGTACTCGTACAGAAGAATCAAGTCCGAAGAATACAACATTGTATTTCTCCTTGCTGTTAGAGACCAAAGATTTAATGACTGCGACAATGACTTTATTAGAACAGTATTATAACGAGCACGATAGCTCTATAGCGCCAGCTACTATTGATGAGCCAAGTGCTGAGTAGCACTTCTTTCTAAATGAAGAATTATAAGTACCTTACCATAGTAAATACTACTATGATGAGGTACTTTTTTTTAGGTCTAGCACTATTAGCTTCGATAATTTCTTTCGGTCAACAATTAACCGGAGATCAACTCCTCGACAAAGCAATTGAATATCACGACCCGAATAAAAATTGGTCTACTTTCAAAGGTAATTTGAGTGTCACCATGAGTACTCCGGATAAAAAAGAACGTGTGAGTGCCATCACTCTAGATCTTCCGAAAGAATATTTTCAACTTATTTCTGAAAAAGATGGCGCAATTATACAGCAAATTTTAGACAAGAAAGAATGTCAATTATCGCTAAATGGAAGTGCTACAATTTCTAAAGAAGATCAAACAAAGTACAAGTTGACCTGTGAAAGGGCAACTATGTATAAAAACTATTATACCTATCTCTATGGTTTGCCAATGAAGCTCAAAGATTCGGGTACAATAATCGATCAGCAAACATCTCGAAAAACATTTAAGGGCAAAGAATATCTCGTTTTAAAAGCTAGTTATGAAAAAGAAGTTGGCGAAGACATTTGGTATTTTTATTTTGATCCAGAAAGCTATGCTATGGAAGTGTATCAATTTTTTCATGACGAGTCAAAAAACGATGGTGAGTATATTCTACTAACTGGTGAAGAAGAAGTTTCTGGCATCAAAATGCCTAAAACTAGAGCTTGGTATTACAACAAAGATGAAAAATACCTAGGTACTGATGTTTTAACTAAAGCTTCTTCTTTCTAAAACCAGATAATCGCATTCGCTTTACTATAAATCAGTAACTCCAGTAATTTAGCTAAGTATTTTTACGCCAAACCTTGTACGCCGAGAAATTACCCGCTTTTGTCGAAAACTCGTTAAATCAACTTTTTTTCTCACCATCTTTCGACTAATAATATCTTATATCAATTTTCTTTTATTTATGAAAGCGTCCCCCGTAAAACAAATTCCTGTTGTAGTTCATGATCTTGATATTGGAAAATTTACTTTTTATCCCAATATTATTGTCTCTGAATTCAAGGAAGGTGTGCATGTAGATTTTGAAAATGCCGCTTATCCAATTCAGCTAGCGCAGATGGAGTTGGGCAGCAAAAAGCCAGTTATTTATATATCACATAGAAGCAATTCCTATTCTTGGAACCCAGTTCAATATCGTGACGTTATTCAGCTATTTCCAAATTTTAAAGGCTTTGCGATTGTCGCCCAAAATAAAAGAAGACGAATGATTGCTCGACTAGAAAATCTATTTATAAAAAAACCAATTGCCGTATTTGATAATATGGATGCTGCAATTGAATGGGCTGAAGGTGTTTTGGAACAACATAGTTAAATTTGAAGAGACCCTACCAGCCGTAAAGTTATCTTATAAATATCCTCTTTTTCCATCTTTGCTTTTAACCAAGCATAAAAGCTCATCACGAAAATATCTTCTTGTTCTTTGTCTATCCAATCAAACGAATCTTCCACTTCGTCTTTAAATTTTTGAGTAACCACCTCTTCAGGGTTTTCATAATACCGATTTACCAAACGCATAAAAGTTAAAACTCTTTGTTCTCCTTTTTCACTCAGATATATAGAAAATTTTCTTTTAAAGCTTTGTAATCGTATCAAGACAATATCTAATTTGTCCAATTCAATAAGCAGTAAAATCTCAATAATATTCTTTTTAAGAACCCAAATCTTCCCCATCTTTTTCTCGTACCACATATCGCTATGATTCAACGCGCGTAAGTTTTGATAGGCTTCATCAAAATTACTTTGCTGAAACAGACACATGACTAAAAGCAATCTAATATCTAAGGCGTCATTCTTAAAACTACGAAGTAATGAAATCGCCTTTTCAAATTTTTCTGTATAATTATAATTGAGTGCCTTAATGATGGTTAGCTTATCTGAAAATCGCTTGTAGTATCTATTGTTATTCTTTCTCATCTCCATTTCCATTTGGTTGGCAAATGTAATCGATGCATCAAATTTTTTATTCCTAAAGTTTGTAATCGCTAAAAGATTCAAAATACTGATATGATAGAATCGATGTTTGTCTCTGAGCTCTTTTTTATCACTAATAATCGCATATAAATCAGCCATAAATACTGAAATGGCAAAGTAGTCACTCTGTAATTTTGCAACAGTAGCCGTTATTTCCATTAATTGATAAAGCGACTTATAAGTTAGTCCTGTATTTACTTCGATATGAAATCTTGAAAATACATCTTGAATAATCTCACTTACTGCGATGTTGCTGCCAGTATTAAGTTCTGCCTTTATAATAGCATAGGCTCTGTTCAGATTAAAATCTTGTTGATACAACAACATGTTTTCTTCCGACGCTTGAATAGTCTCCGAAAGAAGGATGCTTCGATTTAAATGTGCGTATTGAATTTTTGTGTGATATATTTCATTCAGTATAGAATACATATCATTCTGCCCAGCCAATTTTTTAGATTTTTCAAGCGTCTTGAATGCGATTTTATGCTGCTTCTTTTCAAAAAATATACGGCTTGCTAATAATAATTTTAAAACTTCAAGTTCTTCTGAAGTTTCACCTGCAAAACTCTTGCTTGCTACAAAATCTATCAAATTATCTTGAAGCCTTTTGCATAAGGCATGGAATGCGTTTCTCGCAGACTTACCATAAAGAATCTGGTCAAGGTTTTCTGTTTTTCCTGCATCGACTAATTTGAACAGCTTTATGTTTTTAATATCAGCACGCCTATTCTTTCGGCCTAGTAATAATAGAAATTCTTGCTTCTCTTCGCTAGATAAATTATTAATTATAGTCTTTAATCCTATCATTTAAACATAAGTTTAACACATCTAATTAATATAAATGTATGCCATTACTGCATATATATTGATTATTTAATCGTAAGTATTTACTAAATATTGTATTTTGTTATCGCACTTTCCATGTCATCTTTGCAGCTTAATTGAAATCAATATTATTATGGAAAATTCAATATTAAAAGAGAAAAAGGAAAAGAAAGTAATTGAAGAGTTTAATGGCAGACCTACATCAGCGTTTGTTTCAGCTTCATGGG
>CALLIG010000174.1 GCA_938009735.1 uncultured Flavobacteriaceae bacterium | reverse complement strand
CAATTGGTGCACCATCCTTCAGGTATACAGATTTCTTGTTCTGATTCTCGGAGTCAACATGATAATAGAGCAACAGCAATGAAAATGCTTAAATCGCAATTGTATGAAATCGAGCTTCGTAAAAAAATGGAAGCCCGGCAGGAGATAGAATCCTCAAAAATGAAGATTGAATGGGGATCTCAAATTCGCAATTACGTTATGCATCCTTATAAATTAGTAAAAGATGTTCGTACTGCTGAAGAAACTGGTAGTGTAGATGCTGTTTTAGACGGAGATATAGACCGATTCTTAAAAGCCTACCTCATGGCTATGGGACAAAAAGATGAAGAATAGTTGATAATAAAAATTCTGGTTGTCTGAAATTTGATGATACTTCTAGCTTCATGCACCCAAAATCAAACAACACTATAAATGATTAAAATATTCCATAATAACCGTTGTAGAAAATCTCGTGAGGGACTTGCAATTCTAGAGTCGTCCGGTAAAGACTTTGAAATTGTAAATTATTTAGAAAACATTCCTACAAAAAGCGAATTACAAGACATACTTCATCTTTTAGGTATCTCTCCGATGAAATTAATTCGAAAAAATGAAGCTGTTTGGAAAGAAAATTACAAAGGAAAAACCCTTTCAGATAATGAGCTGATTGAGGCAATGATTAAAAACCCTAAACTAATTGAAAGGCCAATTGTTATTAATGGAAAAAAAGCAACAATAGGAAGACCTCCAGAATTGATAAAAGATATTTTATAATTAGTCAACTCATTTATTCACAGTATTCTCTTGTAATTTCAATAGTTAATTTACTCTAATATAGACCTCCAGCAATATTTGGTACATTTGTTGTATTAATCCTTTTAACAAATATTTAACCTATCACGATTAAACCTTCGTCTAATTTTGAAATCACTATAAAGACCAATATTATGAAAAGCCATGTAAAGCATTTAATAGTACTATTTATTTTTTTATTAGGAGCATCGGAAATACAAGCACAGTATGGTTATGGAGGCGGTGGATATGGTTATGGTGGACAAGGAGGCTATGGCGGAAGAGGTGGATATGGCAGAGGTCGTTCATCAATTCCACAAGCAGATATTCCACGTGAAGCACCAAAACCTAAAACAGCTGAAGAAATAGTAGATGGAGAGATGCCAAAAATTGCTGAAACTTTGGGTTTAGACCCATTTGAAACAGCTGTCTTGAGTACCACCTTGAAAAAGTATGTTCAAGAACGAATTGAATTGCAAATTTTAAAATTGTCGCCTGACAAAATGCGTGAGGCATATGAAAAAATTACCCTTAGACAAGATGAAGATCTGAAATCAGGTCTTCCTCTTGAAAAATATGAGGCTTTTGTAAAAATGCAGAAAGAGGGTGTTGCCAAAATGCAAAAGGAGCAAAAGAAAGCTGAAAAAAAACGAAAGAAAAAAAAGAAAAAATCTAAAGACTAATATGAAGAAACTCCTTTTCCTACCGATCCTACTCATTACCATTGGCATATATGCCCAAAGACCGAAAGGCGCAGGAGGTCAAAATCGAAGTCCAATTATTATTAGCGGTATTGTTTTGGATCAAGAAACAAATGAGCCGCTAGAATATGCAACTTTAGTCTTACAAAGTGTTAGAAACCCTGAAAAGGTTACCGGTGGAATAACTGACGAGACTGGTAAATTTTCTGTGGAGACTTTTCCTGGAAAATATAATGTTAGAGTTGAATACATCACCTTTAAAACTTACGAGCTTGCAGAACAAGTGTACCGCGAATCAACAGATCTCGGCATAATTAAACTCGCCTTAGATGTTGAGCAATTAGATGCCGTTGAAGTTGTAGGAGAGCGTACGACTGTAGAATTACGATTAGACAAAAAGGTATACAATGTTGGCCAAGACCTTACCGTAAAAGGAGGCTCTGTTACTGATGTTTTAGACAATGTACCTTCTGTTACCGTTGATGTTGAGGGTAATATAAGTCTTAGAGGTAACGAAAGTGTTCGTATACTTATTAATGGAAAACCTTCTGCTCTTTCTGGGTTAAGCCCTGAAGCGTTACAACAACTTCCAGCAGAATCAATTGAAAAAGTAGAAGTTATTACAAATCCTTCTGCTCGTTATGATGCTGAGGGCACCGCAGGTATTTTGAATATTATTTTAAAACAAAGCAAAACGGTCGGATTAAATGGCTCTGTAGCATTAAATGTAGGTAATCCAACAAGCTATGGTGGCAACGTTAGTTTAAACCTTAGAAAAGACAATTTCAATATTTTCACAAATACCTCGTATCGCTATAGAAGTGGACCTGGTAATGCTTTATTCGAGCAAGAAAATTTTAATAGTGATGGCAGCACAGCAAGTTTTCAAGATGAAACTCGAAAATATATAAGACAAAGTGATGGATTCAATACTAATGTAGGTTTTGAGTTATTTATAGACTCCACAAGTAGTATTACAAATTCTTTCGTATACCGTAAATCAAATGGTGATGATACCACCGATATAGATTTTGAAAACTTCGATGCTAATCGCGTTCCTACCATCCAGAGAAATCGATTTACCAATGAAAGAGAAGATGAAGAGGATATTCAATATTCAGTCAATTATCAGAAAAAGTTCAATGATGACGGGCATGAACTTAAAATTGATTATCAATACTCAACTGGTACTGAGCTAGAAAATTCGATTATCAATGAAGTCGTTTTAAATGATAATTCAAATCTTCCTACCGAACAAACCATCAATGACGAAACACAAAAGAATCAACTGATTCAAATGGATTATGTCCTTCCATTTGGAAAAGAAAACCAGGCACAGTTTGAGTTTGGTTATCGCGGCACTTTTAATAATTTCAATACGGACTTCGATTTTGGTATTGTGGAGAATGGAATCTTAGACAGCAATCCAAATTTTAGTAATGAATTGAATTATAAAGAGTATGTAAATGCCTTATATACTCAATTAGGAAGCAAATTTGGCAAGTTTAATGTTTTAGGCGGATTGAGAATGGAGGCTTCTGATATTGGTATTGAGTTAGTCAACACAAATGATGTTACTAATAAGAGCTATACAAATTGGTTTCCTTCTATTTTCCTAGGATATGAATTTTCAGAGAAAGAACAGGTTACCATTAGCTATAGCAAAAGACTGCGCAGACCACGTTCACGATTTATAAATCCTTTTCCTTCTAGATCAAGTAACACGAATTTATTTCAAGGTAATCCTGACTTAGACCCTACATATACGAATGCCTTCGATTTAGGCTATTTAAAAAGATGGGATAAGATATCTATTAATAGCTCAATCTATTTAAACAAGTCTACAGGGGTTTTTCAATTTATCACTCAAGAAACTGGAGACTTTGTAAGTATTGATAATCCTGATGACCCAGCAAACCCTGTTGTGGTTCCTGTTCAAGCAAGAACACCTATCAATTTGGCTACAGACAGCAGATATGGTGGAGAACTAACAACTACCTATACCCCTAAAAGAGGTTGGAGATTGACTTGGAATGTAAATGTATTTCAACAACAGTTACGTGGAGATTACACCTTTACCAATTTTCAAGGGGAAGAAATCACACAAACATTTGACGCAGATAATTTCACATGGTTTTCAAGGTTAAGCGCCAAATTACCGCTACCTGGTAAAATAGATTTTCAAGCAAATGCGAATTATAGAGGTCCTAGTCAAAATGCTCAAAGTAAAAATAAAGGTATTTTAAGTACCAATTTAGCCTTCAGTAAAGATGTAATTAAAGACAAGGCAACACTTTCATTAAATGTTAGTGATTTATTTAATTCACGTAAACGTCGTAGCGAAACTAGAACAGACAACGTATTTACATATAGTGAGTTTCAATGGCGTCAAAGACAGATTAATTTATCTTTTCTATACAGATTCAACCAAAAGAAGAATCAAAGAGAACGCGGACAGCGCGGAGGTGGTAACGGAGGTGATTTTGAAGAGGAAGGATAATGAGGAGTATTCAATTAGCAGTTGCAGTAGGCAGAAAAACGATTACTGATTACTGATTACTGAAAACTAAAAAGCCGTTTGAATATTCAAACGGCTTTTTAATTATTTATGAGTTTCGCGCTGCTTTTTTCTTATCGCGCTTTTCTTTCACAAGTTCTTTTATGTTTCCGATTAACCAATAAGGAACTACAAAGGTTAACAAGAAGATCATTAACCAAAAGCCTATAGTCAATATGGTTAAAAATGCTAAAAATCCTAAATATTGATCGAATTCGAACATGAACATTATTTTTGTTACCGCAAAGATACTTTGAAAAGGATAAATACTGCAAATCAAAATCAAAAAAAGTGTGTTTTTATTTCTTCTGATTAAAAAATCCTATTTCAAACCGCTAACTTTGTACAACCTAAAAAATATGCAATTATGAGCTTTAGAATAGAAAAGGATACAATGGGCAAGGTAGAAGTGCCTTCTGACAAGTATTGGGGAGCACAAACAGAGCGTTCTCGTAATAACTTTAAGATTGGTCCGTCTGCATCAATGCCACTAGATGTGGTTTATGGTTTTGCTTACCTTAAGAAGGCTGCAGCATATACAAATTGTGAATTAGGAATATTAGCTGAAGAAAAGAGAGATTTAATTGCTACGGTTTGTGATGAGATTTTAGCTGGAAAGCATGACGACCAATTTCCATTAGTAATTTGGCAGACAGGCTCAGGTACACAGAGCAATATGAATGTGAATGAAGTAATAGCTAACCGTGCACATGAAATAGCAGGAAAAGTAATCGGTGAAGGTGAAAAAACGATTCAACCTAACGATGATGTAAACAAATCACAATCTTCTAATGACACCTTTCCAACAGGAATGCATATTGCAGCATATAAAAAGATTGTTGAGACGACTATAAAAGGAGTTTCACAACTTCGAAATACTTTACAATCTAAATCAGAAGCTTTTAAAGATGTTGTAAAAATTGGTCGGACACATTTAATGGATGCCACTCCCCTAACCCTAGGTCAGGAATTTTCAGGTTATGTATCGCAATTAGATCACGGATTAAAAGCCTTAGAAAACACTTTAGATCACCTTAGCGAACTCGCATTAGGTGGTACTGCTGTGGGAACAGGATTAAACACCCCTGCAGGTTATGATGTTTTAGTTGCAAAGTATATTGCAGAATTCACGGGATTACCTTTTAAAACAGCAGATAATAAATTTGAAGCCTTAGCTGCTCATGACGCAATCGTTGAAAGTCATGGTGCATTAAAACAATTAGCCATTTCTTTGAATAAAATTGCTAATGATATTCGTATGATGGCATCTGGTCCAAGATCAGGCATTGGAGAAATTATCATTCCGGCTAATGAACCTGGTAGCTCTATAATGCCAGGCAAAGTGAACCCTACACAATGTGAAGCTTTAACTATGGTCTGTGCTCAGGTTATGGGTAATGACGTTGCAATTGGAGTTGGAGGTACTCAAGGGCATTACGAACTGAACGTGTTTAAACCTATGATGGCTGCCAATATTTTACAGTCGGCAGAATTGATTGGTGAAGCATGTATAAGTTTTGATTTGAATTGTGCCGCTGGTATTGAACCAAATCATGAAGTAATCAAAGAATTGTTAAACAACTCTTTAATGTTGGTTACTGCTTTGAATACCAAAATAGGATATTACAAAGCTGCCGAAATAGCAAATACGGCTCATAAAAACGGTACTACCTTGAAAGTAGAAGCTGTTAACTTAGGCTATGTAACTGCTGAAGAATATGATGAATGGGTAAAACCTGAAAATATGGTAGGTAGTTTGAAGTAAATAATCGCTGCTTTCAATATCTTATTCAAGATTTAAAAGTATAG
>CALLIG010000173.1 GCA_938009735.1 uncultured Flavobacteriaceae bacterium | reverse complement strand
GAAATAGGGGTAGACATCGAAAAAATCAAAAATGATTTTGATGTTTTAGAATTGGCTCAAAATTTCTTTTCTGCAACCGAAATAGTAGCTTTAGAAAGTCAGCCAAAAGAAGAATTGCCAAAAGCATTTTATAGGTGTTGGACGCGCAAAGAAGCCTTTATAAAAGCAGAGGGTAGTGGACTCTCTTTTCCGTTAGATAAATTCGCAGTTACATTGGATGATGATATAGAAGCTGAATTACTTGAAACTCAATGGAACCCAGCCGAGAAAAATGAATGGCAACTTTTTTCGTTTATTCCTGCAAAAGGATACCTTGGTGCACTAGCCGTTGCAAATACTAGTGCTAAAATCAGCTATCATAATTGGGATACAATTTAGCAATAAAGTAGAATCATAAAAATACTTTCCAAATTCATGATTTTAACATTTTTCACGATTCTTTAACACTACAACTGTTGAATGAGCGTTAGCTTTGCAGATTCATTAATTTAACCATTTTGAAAGATATTTTAATCGCCATGTTGTGGAGTATTTCTCCTTTTGGAGAAGCCAAGGTTGGCATACCTATTGGTATGGCTAAGGGTGGAAATATATATTTGGTTTTTGTGGCTTGTTTTGTTGCCAATGTATTGGTTTTTCCTTTGATGTTTTTCTTTCTAGATCATATAAATAAGTATTTATTAAAACTTAGATTTTATAAGAAAGCTGCTATTTATGTAGCTAAAAAAGCTAAAGTGGGTTCTGGAGATAAAATTAAAAAATATGGTTTTTGGGGTTTGATCTTTTTTGTAATGCTCCCAATACCAGGTACTGGTGTCTATGCCGGTAGTATTGCCAGCTATTTATTTAAAATAGAACGTAAAAAAGCTTTTGTAGCAAATACAATTGGTATTTTTATTTCCTCTGTAATTATTTGGGTATCAACGCTATTGGCAATGGGTTTTTTCGATTAGCCAACTTTGTTGATAACTACTAAAACACTTCTTTTTTTTAAGATACAACTCCTGTTATTTTTGTTTGCTTTTAGTAAGTATGCGAGAACTTGAAGTTGGAGACAAATTATATAACGTAAAGCAAAATGGCTTTGCAGATTTTGCGCGTTATTCTTTTTCAGAAGTAGTTGAACTTACTAAAACACTTGCCATCCTTAAAAACGGAATCCGACTGTATAATCAGCCTAAGATCTCTTATATAATGGAAGATGTGGGCTATTCTGTGTCTCGTTCGAAAGGAGTGCATTGGCATTTAGTTTCTCTTAAAGCCATTCGAAAAGCTCAAGTGGAAAATGAAAAAATTACTGCTCATGATTGGTTTGAGTCGAAAGAATTTTCTTTAGAAGAGAAGCAACTTATTTATAAAGAATTTCGAAATTTAGAAGAAGCTCAATAACTTACATCAGGCGTATAATTTCTTTTTAGCTGTGAAAATAATTCTTGCAGTTTATGAGTTATGGCTCCCGGTTGATCCCCATCATAATATATGTGATCATCCATCTTTTTAATTGAAGCTATCTGTGTTGAAGTTCCAGTTAGAAAGGCTTCATCCATAGTATGTATATTTTCAAAGGATATAGCCTTTTCGACATAAGTAATATCATTATCTCTACAAATCTTTAAAACAATTTCACGAGTAATCCCATTCAAAATGTGCTCATCTGCAGGATGCGTATAAACCACTCCGTCTTTTATAAAAAATAGATTAGAATGCGAACCTTCAGTCATTAAGCCATTGCGATGAAAAATAGCTTCATTATGACCATTTTCAATAGCAAAACCGTTGGCCATAATGTTACCTAATAAAGAAGTCATTTTAATATCGCAGCGATGCCATCTAAAATCAGTTTGAGAAACAACTGATAGTAATTTTGTGTTGATTTCGGGCAATGTAAACGGAATAGCGTACATCATTAAAGTAGGAGCAACATCTTTAGGGAAAGAATGTTTTCGAGGCGCTACACCTCTGGTTACTTGTATATAGAGCATACAGTCTTTAGAATCTAATGCTGTATTTTTCAAAAGTTGATCTATTTTTTCTTGTAGTGTTGATATATCAAATTCAATATTTACTTTTTTTAAACAACTTTCTAGTCTTGTCATATGCGCTGCACCAAAAAAGAAGTTGCCATTGAATTGAACCATAACTTCATAAATGCCATCGCCAAAAAGAAACCCTCGATCAAAAACAGATATTTTAGCATCAGCAGCATTAATTATTTCTCCATTGAGATATACTTTTTTAGGATAGTTAGTCATAACAACTGTTTAGTTTATCTACTTTTTACGACTATTATAAATCAGATAAATAAAGTATTGATTTAAAGTTGCTAAAAAGCCTGATGCTATTGTAAAAATAATGAATTGAAATTATGGATTCTAGCAATAACAATCCTATAAAAAACTAGTAAATTTGAATAAAAAGAAAGCTATGTTGACCTGGAAAGATATTATCAGTTTTAGTGTAAATGGAAATCCAAAGCCAGATAAGAGAGTAGATAAGACGGAGGAGGAATGGCAAGAATTATTGACGGCTAATCAATTTCGAATAACTCGACAAAAAGGTACTGAAGCGGCTCATACTGGAGCACTTTGTGGCATTCATGAAGCAGGAAAGTATAATTGTGTATGTTGCGATACACCTCTATTTGATTCTACAATTAAGTTTGAATCTGGTACTGGGTGGCCAAGTTTTACACAACCTATAAAAGAGAATGCAATTAAATATCACAAAGATACATCGTTCGGTATGGTGCGAGTAGAAGTGATGTGCAATACCTGTGATGGTCATTTAGGACATATTTTCCCTGATGGTCCTGAGCCAAGTGGACTTCGATATTGTATTAACTCAGAATCAATGCAGTTAGAAACTGTGAATGAACAAAATAAGAAATAAGACTATTGGCAATCGAACTTAACATAAAAGATACTTTTAGCAAAGAGCTACCAGCAGATGCAATTCTAGAGAATTCTAGACGCCAGGTAAAGAATGCTTGTTTTTCATATGTCACACCTAAAATTCCAGGGAACCCCTCTTTAGTTCATGTTTCACCAGAAATGATAGAAACACTTGGGTTAAAGGATTTTTATGAATCTTCAGAGTTTTTAAAAGTCGTTTCAGGTGCTAAGGTGTTACCAAATACAAATCCGTATGCAATGTGTTACGGCGGACACCAATTTGGAAACTGGGCAGGACAGTTAGGTGATGGTCGTGCTATCAATCTTACTGAAATTGAGCATGAAGGAAAACGTTGGGCATTGCAACTCAAAGGCGCAGGGGAGACGCCATACTCTAGGACCGCAGATGGTTTAGCAGTTCTTCGCTCCTCAATAAGAGAATATTTGTGTAGTGAAGCGATGTTTCATTTGGGAGTTCCGACAACCAGAGCTTTGTCTTTGGCATTAAGTGGAGATAAAGTTTTACGTGATGTGATGTATGACGGTAACCCAGCATATGAGCAAGGAGCAATTGTATCTCGCGTTGCACCATCATTTATTCGTTTTGGAAGTTTTGAAATATTGGCTGCCCAGCGAGATGATAAAACATTAAAGGCTTTAGTTGATTTTACTATAAGAGAATATTATCCCGATTTAGGGAAACCTTCAAAAGGCACTTATTTGAGATTTTTCAAAGAAGTGTGCAAACGCAGTATGGATATGGTTATTCATTGGCAGCGTGTTGGCTTTGTACATGGTGTTATGAATACTGATAATATGTCGATCTTAGGTTTGACTATTGATTACGGACCTTATGGTTGGCTAGAAGATTATGATTTAGGTTGGACA
>CALLIG010000172.1 GCA_938009735.1 uncultured Flavobacteriaceae bacterium | reverse complement strand
TGCTAGTACAAGGATTTTTGATCAGTCTGTTAGCCCTAAACCTGTATTTTGGAGTTTGTACAAAACTTCGCTAATGTGGGCTTTTTTTATAATTAATTTTTAAACTATGGATAATATCACAAGTATAATAATTGGAATCGTTGGTCTGGCAATAGGCTTTGTGATTGCAAAGTTCTTAGAAAAAGGAAAGGCTACTAAGACAACTGCTAATGCAAAAAAAGAGGCAGAGGCAATTTTGAAGGCTGCTAAAACTGACGGTGAGAATTTAAAGAAGGACAAGATTTTTCAAGCTAAAGAGAAATTTTTAGAGCTAAAAGCAGAGCATGAAAAGGTCATCGTGAATAAAGACAAGAAGATGTCTGAGGCTGAAAAGCGTACGCGTGATAAAGAATCACAAATAAGTAGTGAGTTAGCAAAAACTAAGAATACTAAAAATCAATTAGAGGCGAAATTAGTAGATGTTGAGCATCGTGCCGATTTTTATGAGAAAAAGAAAGCTGAGGTTGAAAAAATGCACAAAAGCCAAATTCAACAGCTTGAGGTGATATCAGGACTCTCCGCGGATGAAGCAAAAGGTCAATTAATGGAGTCGTTGAAAGAAACGGCAAAGGCAGATGCCATGACCTATTTACAAACTACCATGGAAGAAGCAAAGCTTTCAGCGCAGCAAGAAGCTAGAAAGATTGTAATTAATACTATACAACGAATAGGAACTGAAGAAGCAGTTGAAAACTGTGTATCAGTTTTTAATTTAGAATCTGACGATGTAAAAGGTAGAATTATAGGTAGAGAAGGGCGAAACATTAGAGCCTTAGAATCTGCTACAGGTGTTGAAATTATAGTTGATGATACCCCTGACGCTATTATTTTATCATGCTTTGATTCTGTTCGAAGAGAAATCGCTCGTCTATCACTTCATAAATTAGTGACCGACGGTAGAATACACCCTGCACGAATTGAAGAGATTGTTAAGAAGACTGAAAAGCAAATTGAAGCAGAAATTGTAGATATAGGAAAAAGAACCATTATTGATTTAGGAATTCATGGTTTACATCCTGAACTTATAAAAGCTGTAGGGCGAATGAAGTATCGTTCTTCGTACGGTCAAAACTTATTGCAGCACTCACGGGAAGTGGCGAAGCTTTGTGGTGTTATGGCTGCTGAAATGGGACTTAATGCTAAAGTCGCAAAACGAGCAGGTTTATTACACGATATTGGTAAAGTCCCAAATACTGCTTTAGAGGTCGAAACTCCTCATGCTATATTAGGTATGCAATGGGCAGAGAAATATGGCGAAAAACCAGATGTGTGTAATGCTATAGGAGCTCACCACGATGAGATCGAAATGAAAACTTTAATATCACCGATTGTTCAGGTTTGTGATGCTATTAGTGGCGCTAGACCAGGTGCTAGAAGACAGGTGATGGATTCTTACATTCAACGCCTAAAGGACTTAGAGGAAATCGCTTTTGGTTTTGGTGGTGTTCAAAAAGCATATGCTATTCAGGCTGGTAGAGAACTACGTGTTATTGTAGAGAGTGAAAAAGTAAGTGATGACAAAGCGGCTGAGTTATCTTTCGAAATATCTCAGAAAATACAAACTGATATGACTTACCCAGGTCAGGTCAAAGTAACTGTGATTAGAGAAACAAGAGCAGTCAATGTAGCTAAGTAATTAACATTATAATTTAAAACAAAAAAGGGTCGCATAGCGACCCTTTTTTGTTTTAAATATTTACGGGGCTAAAATAGTATTTAGCCATTTTTGTAAGTCCTGAGATTCTTCATGGGAAAGTTTATTTTTTTTTCCTTTTGGCATTTTGCCTTTAATAAATACCTGCTTATTTATTGCTATTGCGAGAGAGTCCATATTTTCAAGGGTGAAAATATCTTGTTTTTTCTTGGTAGCATGGCAAACATTGCATTTTGCAATAAGCACGCTAAATGCTTTTGTTTTGGCTGATTCTTGCGGAGTTATGATCTCATATTTAGTTTCTACTTGCGCATTTGAGTATAACAAGATAGAAATGCCAAGTAGTAGTAATTTCATGAATCAATTATTCTTTTGAAACTATTCCTCTTCTGACGAAACTACTTCTTCCGTTTCTTCAACTTCTTTATAAAGGTTATTCTCCATTATGTTAAGCTTTTTCAATTTAGCTTTCCAAGTTTCTAAAGATTGCTTATGCGTGTCAACACGCTTAATAACATCTTTTACTAGCGGATTATCCTCAGAAGCGTTTGAGAAGAATTGTAGATTGTTTTCTAACTGGAGTATTTCATTTTTACTCTCGTCAATTTTTCTTCGGATAAATGTTCGCTCATTTGAAATAGCACGTTGATTATCTTCTTTAGCAAGTTCTTGAATCTTATTACCATATTTTAATAGCTCAGATTCTTGTCTGCTAATGTCTAATTTTTTAAAGATTGCATCTAATATTTTATTGAACTTTTGATTGATGTTCTTTTTGTTGAAAGGAACGCGACCAATTGTTTTCCACTCCTCAATAAAAGCTTTAACGGAACTAATATCTTCTACACGCTTTCCTGAAAGTTCGAAGCTTTTCAAACGCTCCATGCAAGCTTCTTTCTTTTCTAAGTTTAGACCTTCTTCTTTATGAGCTTTATTTTTTAGTGCATGAAAGCGGTCAAAATAGTGATTACAGGCACTTTTGAACTCCTTCCATATTTTATCAGAAAATTTTCTTGGCACATGCCCGATTTTTTTCCATTCGCTCTGTATGCGCTTCATTTCTTGGGTAGCAACTTCCCAGTCATCACTTTCTTTTAATGAGACAGCAAGCTCTAAAAGCTTCCGTTTCTTATCAAGGTTATCTTGTTGGTCTTTTTTAAGATTCTTGTAAAAAGCATTTTTGTTACGATTAAATTGTCGAACTGCTTCTTTGAATTCAGCCCAAGTTTTTTCGTTTACTTTTTGAGGAACTTTACCTGCTTTAAAGAAAGCATCACGTTGTTCTTCAATTTGCTTTATTTGTTGCTGAAGTAATTTATGATTATCAGAAACCTCAGATGAAATTGCTTTGATTTGAGCAATTATCTCATGCTTTTTAATCAAATTTTGTTCGTGAATTTTATCTTGATCTTTATAATAATCTTGTCTTCTTTGGTGAAGAACTTTGGTAGCATCACTAAATAGCTCCCATATTTGTTCACGGTGTTCTTTGCCAACTGGCCCAATATCTTCTTTCCATATCTTATGCAAAGTCTGTAGCTCACGAAAGGCAGTACCTAAATCAGGCTCATTGGCTAAAGCCTCAGCTCTAACTACAAGTTTTTGTTTTTCTTCTAGATTATGTTTGAAATCTAAATCACGCAGCTCTCGATTTAAATGTAGAAAATCATAAAAAATCTCAATGTGATGCTGATAAGTTTTCCAAACATTGTTGTAATGTGTACGCGGTACGGGTCCTGTTTTTCTCCAACGATCTTGTACGTCTTTGAAATTTTTATAGGTAGTATTTATATCTTCTTCAACACTTACAAAGCCCTTTAGTTCTTCAATCAATTGTAAACGAATAGCAAGATTTTCTTTTAAATTTCTCTCTAGGCTATTGTAGTATGCATTGCGCTTTTCACGATATTCACCGTAAACTTCGTTAAATTGCTTTTTGGTAACTGAATTATATCGAAAATCTATTTCATTGCCACCATTAGCAACAAACTCTTCTTTTTTATGTTCAAGAAATTCTTGAAATTTTAAATCAAATTCATGTTTTATTCCATCAACATGTTTTTTGATCGCTTGAACTTTCTCGTTTTTAACCAGCTTCTGAAACTCACCAGTTAAATTTTCCATAGACATGGCATGGTAATCTAATACTGGAATTTCGTGTCTGTGGCGATTGTCGTTATCTTCTGCGTCTTCAGCATTACTCTCGTCTATTTCTTCAAGAACGTTATTTTCAGAATCTGAATCGTCAGTAGATGGACTTTCAGATTTGATCTCTTCCTTAGTTTTGCTTTCAACTTTTTCTTTAGGAATTACTTCTTCACTTACAGATGTGCTTTCAGAATCTATTGCCTCCTCAGCGTTAGTTTCAGCTACTTCTGCATTCGAATTACCATCTTCATTTACACTTTTTTCTATTGTCGCTGTCGCTTCAATTTCCTCGTGTTCTTCGGATACTAACTTTTGATCTAATTCCTGTTCTTTTTCCTCAGGCATGCCTTAATTATTGATTTCGCAAACGATTGCATTTGTAATATAGTAACAACCTTGCGAATCACAAAAATTATGTATGGTTTCTTTATGAATCAATATACTAGAACTTAGGTGTTATCGAACACACTAATAATATGAATAATATCCTTGTCTATAAGTAACTAGACAAGATTACGAGTTCCATATTTTCCATGATTTTTCGGCTTGTAATTCAAGCATGCTATATCCATTACAAATGGTAGCGCCTTTAGTTTCACCTTCTTGTAAAAAAGCCGTTTTTTCTGGATTATAGATTAAATCGAATAATAAGTGATTTTCATTAAGATGCTGATACGGAATTGCCGGTTTTTGTTCTATGTCAGGATGCGTTCCTAGAGGAGTACAGTTCACAATAACCGTGTATTTAGAAAGAATCTTTTGATCTAAATCATCATAAGAGAATTGCTTTTTTTTAGGACTTCTTGAGACGAACTTGTATTTGATTTTTAATTCTTTAAACACATATGCTATTGCCTTTGAGGCTCCACCTGTGCCTAGTATTAAGGCTTTTGTATGGTTTTTATTTAATAATGGTTGAATTGATTTTTTAAACCCATAAGCATCTGTGTTGTATCCTTTCAATCCCTTTTTAGTAAAACGAATCGTATTTACAGCACCTATTTTTTTTGCCTTTTTATTTAAACTTGTTAAGAATGGAATTACCTCTTCCTTATACGGAATGGTAACGTTTAGGCCTTTTAGAGTCTTACTATTATGAACGAGCTCCTTAAATTGAGAAATGCTCTGTAAATCAAAATTCTCATAGGTATGATCTTCAAGCGCTAAGTCCTCAAATTTCTTTGCAAAATATCCCTTCGAAAAGGAATAAGAAATGTCTTTTCCTACTAATCCGAAACTATGTTTGTTGTTTTCTATTTTTTCCATACCAATCCAATCCTAATAAAATACTTATTCCAATACCAATAAAAAAAAGTGCCCACCACGTTTCGGAACTCCCAATCTCCGGAAAAAATCGCTCATAATTACTGATTATATCTTTTCCATTCGAATCTGTTAATACTTGTCCTGAAACATCAGTTTTGTAAATGGTTTTTTTCCATGGCCATACAACGCCCAAGGAGCCAGTTATAAAGCCTATGATCAAA
>CALLIG010000171.1 GCA_938009735.1 uncultured Flavobacteriaceae bacterium | reverse complement strand
TATTATGAAGCCGCTCGTTATTATGTTGAACAAAACATGGAATTTGATGAAGCGCTTATTTACTTGAACAAGGCCATAGAACTTGGTGGCGACACCTATTATTACCACCGCGTAAAATCATTAGCAGAAGCCAAACTTGGGGATTATAAGGCGGCAATTAAATCTGCTGAGAAATCATTGGAACTCGCTCAAGAACAGAACAAAGATGAGTTTGTTCGTATGAACCAGAAGAATATTGATCGCTGGAAAAAAAAGTAGAAAAAAAAGCTAAGTTGGTACCAAAATTGCTTCGATTTATAAAATTGGGCTTTCATATTCATATGAACTTGTAAAAGTTTATGGAGGAGGCAATTCAGAAAATATGAAATGAAGGTATTGAAGAAAGTATTGAAGATGGTATTAAAAATTGTTTTAGTTGTTTTACTTTTTATAGTTGTAGTATATTTTTTAGGTCCTAGGGTTGAACGCCCAAAGTTATCAATGAAACTGCCAAGAGTCTCCACTAACTTAGTAGAACTTCAAGAGAAAATTAATCAGAAAGAAGCTGCCAATTTAAAAATAAAACCAAATAATGAATCAAGAATCATTTGGTATGATTCTGTTCCAAAGAGAACTAAGTATGTTATTCTCTATTTACACGGTTGGTCCGCAAGTCATGAAGAAGGAGCTCCGATACATATAGAATTAGGAAAACGGTATGGTACAAATGTGTATTTGCCGCGCCTGGCAGGTCACGGTTTAATTGAAGACGAACCAATGCTAACCTTAACCGCTACTGAGCTATTAGATTCAGCTAATGAAGCCTTAGCAGTTGCAAAGCAATTAGGAGGTAAAGTTATTGTGATGGGAACTTCAACAGGCGGTACTTTGGCATTAGGTTTAGCGTCGTGGCAAAAAAACATAGCAGCTTTGTTGTTGTATTCACCTAATATTGAATTGTACGATCAGTCAGCCAAATTATTATCTGGTCCATGGGGTGTTGAGCTTGCTAAGGTGGTTGCAGGTGATGACTATTATCAATATGAAGCCGATAGCTTAAAACGCCGCTATTGGAACACCAAGTATCGCTTTGAGGCGCTAGCCCAACTTCAGGTGTTAATGGATGAAACCATGCAGCCTGAGACTTTTGCGAAGGTAAAACAACCTACATTTTTAGGCTATTACTATAAAAGCGAAGTAGAGCAAGATAAAGTAGTGTCTGTAGATGCATTATTAGAAATGTATGAACAATTGGGCGTTGATAAGAAACTAAAGCGAATAGTAGCTTTCCCTGAAGTAGAAAGCCATGTAATGACCTCTTATATAACCTCAAAAGATGTTGAAGCGGTTCAGCGCGAGACTAACGCATTTTTAGAAGAGGTGTTAAAGTTAAAACCCGTAAAGTAGGCTTACTTACTGTATCATTTCGTTTATTTTTCCCCAAAGAATATTATCAAAACTTGAAGTTCCTAATTCAGATTCCCCAGCTCGATCTCCGCAGCGAACCACAACTAAATTTAAACTAGGTACCACATATATTTTTTGATCTTGCGAGCCCAAAGCTGAAAACATATCAGCTGGTGCATTTGGTGTCATTGAACCAGGTACAACTTCATCTGATCCAATATTCAAAAAGCTTTCTTTACCATTGAGCCACCAACAAAAACCATATGATTTGTTTAGGTCTTGTGAACTGTTTGTCATATTATCGAAGTAGGTTTCGTTAACTATTGTCGTATTATCCCATTTACCTTTGTTCATTGATAAAAGGCCAAAGCGAGCCATACTTCTAGTGTTACTATTGTAGATGTTGAGTCCGAATTGATTGGTCCAGTTGCCAACCATTCCGATTTTATCTGAAACTTTAACTTTACAATATTCTTGAAATGACATACCTGTAGACGCAGTAATCATATCTTGAAGTAACATAAAAGCGCCCTGATGATAAGCCCATCTTGTACCGGCATCTGCGGTATATTCTAAGCAACCAGGTTGCTTGCATATCCATTTTATTGGTTCTGAGATATAATCAGTCAACCCCGTTGTCATGCTCAAATGATTTTTTACGGTAATTAAATCTTGCTTTTCTGTCGAAAGTGAGCTCCAGTTTGCACCTAAATAATCAGATGTTTTTGCATTAATGTCAATGTGACCTTCGTCTTGGGCGATACCTACAAAAGTTGCAGTCAAACTTTTAGCGGCCGAATACCAGGTCCATGTTGCGTTGGTGTTATGTCCGTTAAAATATTTTTCAGTAACAATTCTTCCTTTGTATAGAATCATAAATCCCTTGGTGTCTTTTTCCTCGAGATAATCATACAAATCATTAGCCTTATCCTCATCCCATTCTAGTTGGGCTAGTGGTACTGTTTCCCAGGCATCCGAATTGGTAGGTGGAAAATAATTGGTTTCTGCGTTTTGATTAAACTCAGGCTCTATAATTTCAATGACTTGATCTACTTTATCAACTACTTTATCCGTAGAACAACCATATATAGCAATGAATAAAAATGTAAGTATAAAACGAAGTTTAATGTTCATCTGGTTTTATTTTAGTGTTGGACATCAATATGTTATGAAGGTTTAACGAGAAAATAGAAAAATCCGTATACAAATCGTGTGGTTCATTAGGCTTGTCGTATTTTTGCCATCCAGAAAAATTGTATGCGCACAAAAACACTTAAAAAGAATAAGATCAATGTTGTCACTTTAGGCTGCTCAAAGAATGTATATGATTCTGAGGTGCTTATGGGGCAATTACGGGCCAACGATAAAGACGTGGTTCATGAAGAAGAGGGAAATGTAGTTGTGATTAATACCTGCGGATTTATCGCAAATGCTAAGGAAGAAAGCGTTAATACGATTCTGGAATACGTTAAGAAAAAAGAAGCTGGCGAAGTAGATAAGGTATTTGTTACCGGATGCCTTAGTGAAAGGTATAAGCCAGACTTGCAAAAAGAAATACCTGATGTAGATGAATATTTTGGCACAAGTGAGCTTCCTAATTTATTGAAAGCTCTTGGTGCAGATTATAAACATGAGTTGATTGGAGAGCGTCTAACAACTACTCCGAAAAATTATGCATATTTAAAGATTGCAGAAGGTTGTGATCGACCGTGTTCGTTTTGTGCAATACCAATCATGCGTGGAAAACACCGAAGTAAGAAGATTGAAGATTTAGTGATTGAATCAGAGAAATTGGCTGCTAAAGGTGTCAAAGAACTGATTTTAATTGCACAAGATTTAACCTATTACGGATTAGATTTATACAAAAAGCGAAACTTGGCTGAGTTGCTTGAAGCGCTAGTGAAGATAGAGGGTATTGAATGGATTCGCTTGCATTATGCGTTTCCAACAGGTTTTCCGATGGATGTTTTGGAAGTAATGAAACGCGAGCCTAAGGTTTGTAATTACATTGATATTCCACTTCAGCATATATCTGACTCCATATTGAAAAGTATGCGAAGAGGTACTACTCATGCTAAGACTACTAAATTATTACAAGATTTTAGAGCTGCGGTACCGAATATGACCATTCGTACTACTTTGATCGTTGGCTACCCTGGTGAAACAGAAGAAGATTTTCAAACCCTTAAAAAATGGGTTGAAGAAATGCGTTTCGAACGTTTAGGATGTTTTACATATAGTCATGAAGAAAATACACATGCTTATAATTTAGAGGATGATGTTCCTGAAGATGTGAAGCAAGATCGTGCGAATCAAATAATGGAAATACAATCTCAAATTTCTTGGGAATTGAATCAACAAAAGATTGGTCAAACCTTCAGATGTATTATTGACCGTAAAGAGGGCAATCATTTTGTTGGAAGAACAGAATTTGATTCTCCTGACGTCGATAATGAAGTTTTGATAGATGCTGCCAAACACTATTTGAAGCAAGGTGAATATGCAAATATTAAAATCACCGAAGCGGCAGATTTTGATTTATACGGCGAGCCAGTCTCATAATTTTTAATTTCTTACTTTTAGTGTACACGTCTAACCGACTAAACGTACACTATGATATATGTCATTGCCTTAATACTTGCGCTAGCTTTAATTATTATAGGTATTGTACGTTTTAAAATTCATCCGTTCTTTGTACTTCTTTTTGCGGCCATTGGTTATGGGTTTATAACTGGTATGGAGGTAAACCAAATCATTTCAGCAGTAAATGATGGTTTTGGAAGTATCATGGGTAAAATCGGACTCCTAATTTTCTTCGGTGTGGTTATAGGGGTAGTCTTAGAAAAATCTGGAGGTGCAGTAGTTATTGCAACTCGTCTTATTAATCTAATAGGGGAGAAGTCGATTCACTTAGCCATGATGTTAACAGGGTATTTACTCTCGATACCCGTATTTGCTGATAGTGCATTCATTATCATGAACTCTTTAAATAAAGCACTTTCTGATAAAGCTAAAGTTTCATATGCTGGTACAACAGCAGCATTGGCACTCGGTCTAACCGCAACGCATGTAATGGTGCCGCCAACGCCAGGACCTATTGTTGCTGCAGGAATTTTAGGCGCAGAATTAGGGAATGTTATTGTATGGGGATTACTCATAAGCTCGCTAGCACTCATACCCTGTTTTATTTTTGCTAAGAAAATTGCGAGTAAAATTGAAGTGCCTATTATCATGGAAACTTCTGGGGATACCCTTCACAAACCAAAACTATCACTTGCGCTTTTGACGGTTATAATACCGATAGTGTTGATAATTTTAAAATCGGTTTTTGAGTATCCTGAATTTGATTTGACATCAAATGGTATGTATCCGGTGATTCAATTTTTGGGAAGTCCGGTTATTGCACTTTTAGTTGGGGTGTTGTTAGCATTATTTCTTCCGAAGAAATTAGATGAAAAAGTATATTCTGCAACAGGTTGGTTTGGAGATGCTGTTCGTGTTGCAGCACCAATTATTTTAATTACAGGCGCAGGCGGAATTTTCGGCGCAATGCTTCAAAACTCAGGAATGGCTGGTTTTATTGAAGCATATTTCAAAGACATGTCTATTGGGCTTTTACTCCCGTTTCTTTTGGCTGCTTGTTTGAAGACGGCCCAAGGCTCATCAACGGTTGCGTTAATTACAACAGCATCAATTGTAGCACCTTTAATGGTTGGTTTGGGTCTTGATGATCCGTTTATGCGAACCATGACTGTTTTGGCTATTGGGGCGGGTTCTACAGTAGTTTCTCATGCTAATGACAGCTTCTTCTGGGTATTAACTCAATTGACGGGTATGGACGTTAAAAAAGGGAATCAAGTGCAAACTATGGGCACCCTTATACTTGGTGTATCGGCCATCTTGATCATATTTTCTATTACCAAGATAGTCGAATACTCATCTTGACAAGAAGATAAGAATTTTGAAGATCTGTTTATAGTAAAGTTTTTCGGTGATAAATAAAGTGCTACCTCTTTTAAGGTATTAGATTTTTTCTTTCTCTAATTTTAATCCTTGTATTTCGAATAATGGAGATTCATAGAATATCAAAACATCTGGAATCACTTTATTTGATTTGCTCCGATTTGATTTACGCTTAAATCGAGCTTTGGTATTTGTAAAATTCATGGTAAATGTACTATCAATGTCTTTTGTTAAATCGGTTGTAAACGTGATAAGTTTATTTTCAGACGTCCATGATCCTTTTCCTGAAAAATTTTCTTCTTCACAAGTGTCGCAGCTGAGATGACGCAAGAAGTTATATGAAAAGCTGCCGTCATCTTTGAGTTTAACGGTCCACGCTACAACATGTTTATGTATGGAGTCTGACCTTTTGCTATAGGTGCCAATTATTTCGCTTTCTTGCCCATAACCACCAAAATGGATACTTGAAAACAGAAGTAGAAACAGAATTATTTTCATTTTAAGAACATATTTTTTAATGTATGAAATAATAACATGAGCACTTTTCAAAGCTTTAAATTGAAGTGAATGCAAGAATCTATGTGTTACTAATGAACTTTGTTATTTAAGAAACTGTTTAGATGTGAAAGTACTCTGAACTCTTCTAAAAGTAAATATTCGTGCTTATGAAGCAATTGTTTTAGAAAAAACAGCATGCATTTCTGCAATATCAAATGGTTTTTTTAAATGTTTGATAATTAATTGAGAATTTACCGCCTCATCAATTTGTGGCGTAGTATCAAAGCCAGTAAGTAAAAAGAATGGTAGATGGGGGTATTTTTCTTTCGCCTTTTTTATAAATTCTATTCCATTCATCATTGGCATTTTCATATCGCAAGCAACCAGCTTAATTTCTTGATTGTTTTTAAGAATTTCAAGCCCTTCAGAAGCATTATCAGATGTAATCACTTCATAATGTTGCTTTAAATTTATTTCTAATAGTTGTAGGTTGATTTCTTCATCATCGACATACAAAATTTTGGGTTTATCATTCATGCTCTCGCGAATTTATTGGTAATTTAATTATAACCGTAGTGAATTTATTCTCTTCAGATTCAAACTCTAAGCTGCCTCTATGATCTTTTATAATAGAAAAAGTAATAGATAAGCCAAGTCCTGTACCTTCACCTGGTTGTTTAGTAGTGAAAAAAGGATTCAATATTTTTGATAGATTTTTTTCACTAACACCATAACCTGAATCAGTTATTCTAATTTCAATGTTTGAATTGATATGTTTCGTTTGAATTAATATTTCACCTTTACATTCTATAGCTTGAATTGAATTGTTTAAAATATTTAAAAATACTTGGTGCAGTTTCCCTAAATTACCAGGTATATTAGTTTTCGAATGGGTATAATCTTTCTTTACTTCAATTCTATTTTTTATATCTATATCCAATATAATTAAACAGTCTTCTATAATCTTATGAATATCACAACTTTCATCAAAACTGTCTGTATTTCTGCTAAATTGATTTAAACCATCAATGATTTTCGAGGCTCGTTCCACTCCAGTATGAATACTAAACAAGAATAAATTAATGTTCTCATTAGGATTATTATTAGACGCTTCAAAATAATTTTTAAGCCCTGTGTATCCGCCAAGAATAAAATTTAGTGGGTTGTTTATTTCATGAGCTACACCAGCTGTAAGTATACCTAATGAAGCCATTTTTTCTGATTGAACAAGTTGATTTTGAGCTTCTGAAAGTTTGTTAACCATAAGACCTAATTCTTCATTTGCAAGCTCAAGCTCTTTATTTTTATTATTAAGTTCTTTGGTTCTTTCCAATACTTTAGATTCCAATTCTTTTTGCTGTTCATCAAGACTTTTATAAAGCTTCTTGTGTTCAAGTTCTGCACCAGCTCTAGAAGCAAATATTAGCAATAGCGCTTCAAAAGAATGAATATCATAAACTGCTTCTTTAAACATACAAACCAAAATACCTGTTGGAATTGATTTCGAATTAAATAATGGAATTCCGGTATATGCCTCTATTCCCATGTCAGCTAGTAATTGATCTTTTGGAAATAATGAGGTAACCTCCTTTGCATAGGAACAAGGTGTTTGCCCAATTACATTTTCACATGGGGTATCTTTTAATGGATATGAAAAATTATCTAATACACCTTCTTTGTTTACTAATGAAATAGTAGTCATTTCATTATTGGCGTCATTTAACCCACCAATGTAAGTATAGTCAGCCCCTAAAGCATCATTTAATTTGATGACAATTTGTTCAAAAAAAGAATCTCCCAAATTATAGACTTCGTTTGATACAGTCTCATTTATGAGGGTCAATTGCTTTTTTAGCTTCAATAATTCTGAATTGTCCATCTTATCCGGGTTTATGACAATTTAATAAATAGTCGCTTGGTATTTTTTCTTTTTAAAATTGGTAAAGGTTGTACTTTAAATTAGTATGGTGCAGAAGCACATCTAATTTTTAGCTAGGTTCAAAGTCAAATTTCAAGGTTCTGTTTATTTGTTTTAAATACAAATTTTGTAAGATTTTACAACATTACAAAAATACATAGACTTTGGCAGATAAACCCCAAGACCACATTAATTATAGGCTTTGTTTTAAACAGTAGTGTCACGTTGGATTAAGTACGAACGATTGCGATTGAATAAAGTCTTAATCCATTTATTTATTCACTTTTCTTATCAGGGCTTTTAGAGAGATACCCCATAAGAAACATACCCACTCCGCTCAAAGTAGTTATAAATCCAACTGTTGTATCAAAAAATAATGTAACAATACCAACTATTATAATTGCTGTAGAAACAATCATTAAACCTTTATCTCCTTTCATTATATGTTTTTATAGCTATTGATTACAACGGGAGTTTGCGCAGCAACTCCGTTTGGATTAAAATTAATGAATCGATTGGGATTTATGGGGTATCTAAAGCAGTTTTCTCTATTGTACCTGAATGGAGGTTTTGAATCCGAGACAGAATAAAGTCTGCCCTAGGA
>CALLIG010000170.1 GCA_938009735.1 uncultured Flavobacteriaceae bacterium | reverse complement strand
ACCGATGTCGGTTTTGAAATTATAAAAAGTAATAAGTAAGCATATGGCAAAGGCCGTAAAGAAAAAGGCAAAACCATCCTTTTTTAAAATTATCAAATGGTTTTGGATCATCTTCGGAATAGGAGTACTCGCTGTATTTCTTTTGTTTTTTTCTGCAGCGCAAGGCTGGCTAGGGCCATTGCCTAGCTATGAATCTCTTGAAAACCCTCAAACCAATCTAGCTTCTCAAATTATCTCTTCTGATGACGAGTTGTTGGGCAAGTTTTACCTAGATGATAATCGTACTGAAGTGCCTTATGAAGCGCTTCCGCAGAATTTAGTAGATGCTTTAGTTGCTAGTGAAGATGTGCGTTATTATGATCACTCAGGCATTGATTGGTTTGGTACCTTACGAGCACTTTTTTATTTAGGAAATCGCGGTGGCGGAAGTACGATTACACAGCAATTAGCGAGTCAAATTTATGTGGGCACAAGATCAAGAAACCCAATAGAGAGAATTAAACAAAAAGCCAAGGAGTACGTAATCGCAACACAATTAGAACGTAGATATACCAAGGAAGAAATCATTAAGATGTATTTAAACATTTATGATTTTGGCAATAATGCAGATGGTATTCGATCTGCATCTAGAATTTATTTTGGTAAAGAACCAAAAGATTTAAAAATAGAGGAATCAGCCATGTTGATAGGCATGTTACAGAATTCTTCATATTACAATCCTTTGCGACGTATTGAAAAAACACAGGGTAAAAGAAATCTTGTTTTGCGTCAATTGGCAAAATATGAATATGTTACCGAGGCTGAGAAAGATTCGTTGCAAGCTTTAGAAATAGATTTAAACTATAACCCAGAATCACATCGCGACGGTATTGCAACCTATTTTAGAATGTACCTGCAACGTTTCATGAATGGTTGGATTGCGAAAAACCCTAAGCCAGCATTGGAAGGGGAGCGGGATAAATGGAACTTATATTTAGACGGATTAAGAATTTATACTACCGTTGATTCAAGAATGCAGGCAAATGCAGAGGAGGCGGTAGATATGCATATGTCGAGGCTACAAAAGGAATTCTTTCATCAAAACACGCCTGACCGCAACAAAACAGCACCATTTCTAGATATAGACGAAAGTGAGATCGCTTCTATTATGGAGCAGGCTGTAAAAACATCTGATCGCTGGCGACAGATGAAAAAAGAAGGTAAATCAGAAAGTGTAATTCGCGAATCATTCAATATAAAAAGGGAGATGTCCGTTTTTGATTGGAAAAGTAAAACACGTGAAAAAGACACCATATTTACGCCGATGGATTCTATTCGGTATTATAAATCCTTCTTAAGAACGGCAATGATGTCAATGGAGCCTCAAACAGGTCATGTAAAAGCATGGGTTGGTGGCGTAGACTATAAACATTTTCAATATGATAATGTGTTTCAAGGCACACGTCAAGCAGGTTCTACATTTAAACCTTTTGTATATGCTGCCGCTATAGATCAACTGCGATTGTCTCCTTGTGATACCTTACCAGATACGCAGCATTGTATTGAACCAATGAAACATGGCAACATTGAAGCTTGGTGCCCTAAAAACTCAGATGGTAAATATTCGGGAAAGAGTTATACATTAAAAAATGGATTAGCAAATTCTAAGAATACAATTACCGCTCGGTTAATTGATATGGTAGGGCCAAAATCGGTCGTTTCGATTGCAAATAATGCAGGAATATCTCGTGATATACCAGCAGTTCCTTCGATAGCTTTAGGTACTGTAGACGTGAACGTTTATGACATGGTAGGTGCTTATGGGATGTTTGCGAACCAAGGTGTTTACGTAAAACCAGTTATGGTAACACGTATCGAAGATAAAAACGGAACCGTTCTTTATGAATATGTGCCTGAAACCAAAGATGTTTTAAGCAAAGAAGTTTCGTATGCAATGGTTGACTTAATGAAAGGCGTGACTCAAGGTGGATCAGGAACTCGTTTGCGAACAAGGGGCGTTGATAAGTATAAGAAAGACTATCAAGAGGTTATTACAGGTTATCCTTACGAATTTAAGAACCCTATTGCTGGTAAAACAGGTACAACTCAAAATAATAGTGATGGTTGGTTTATGGGCATGGTCCCTAATTTGGTAACTGGTGTATGGGTCGGCGGAGACAATAGAAGTGTCCATTTTAAAAGTATTACTTACGGTCAAGGAGCTGCAATGGCTTTACCTATTTGGGGGGTTTACATGAAAAAAAATTATGAAAACAAAGACCTAGGTATTTCAGATGGGGCTTTTGCCAAGCCTAGCGGAATGTCAATAGAACTAGATTGTAAAAAACTTTTAGAAGATGCCGTAAAAGATGCTGATGAAGAACCAGATCTTGACATCGGGTTTTAATATCTGATCAAACATAATATTAAAAAGAGCCCTAAATCATATATATAATTTAGGACTCTTTTTTGTTTTTTACCTAAATCGAGAAGTAAACATAAGTAGTTCATCGAATAATTTATCCTTTCGTATTTTTCACAACAAAATAGGTTCACTTCACAACAATAGTTTCGTCTTATTTGCGTTCGATACTACCTTTACAATGTGATTAAGCAATTGATTGCCCAAAATATATAACTGTTAAAACCAATTTGTCTGATGGAAGCCCAAATGAACACACCTACGCAAAAAGAAATACAAGTTTATAAAAACGATTTCTTTAATGGTATTATAATGTTGACACGAAAACTATTTATGTTATAGGTCTTTTTACAAAAAGATTATAAAGAGCAGCTTCCCCAAGGCTGCTCTTTTTTTGTTTAAAAGCTTTATTGATATTCCGTTACCTATCCTTAATTTATTCTAGAAAATGTTTCCTTTATCTAGGGGTAATTATCTTGTGTATAACTGTCAAAGCTTATATATTTAAGCATATTCAGAATGATTAATATGCAGTTACACTTCCGAAAATGTGAGCCTAGTGATTTAGAGCGACTTATTGATATTGCAAAAACAACTTTTGTAGCTGCTTTTGAAAAAGATAACGAACCCGAAGATTTTAAGGCATATGTGAATATGGCCTTTGAAAAAGAGAACATCTTAGGTCAGCTAATAAATCAAGATTCTTCTTTTTATTTTGTTTTTATGGATGAACACCTGGTCGGTTATTTTAAATTAAATGTTGACCAAGCTCAAACAGATATTAAAACGGAAGAGACCATAGAGCTCGAGCGAATTTATGTATTGCAAGATTTTCAAGGACAAAGAATAGGTAAGCTGATGTTGCAAAAAGCAATAGCATTAGCCGCTGAAAAAAACAAGAAATATATCTGGTTAGGAGTATGGGAACATAATATAGATGCCATTCGCTTTTATCAAAAATATGGTTTCGAAAAATTTGCTATACATCCTTATTTTGTAGGTAAAGATGAACAAACTGATTGGTTATTGCGTTTTGATTTGATTAACTTTCAATCAGACCAAAACAATTAGAAAATGAAAAACATTTTTCTCACCGTATTATTTCAAGCTTTCATTTTTACATCTGTAGCACAAACTCAAAACTATTTTCCAGAACGAAATGCCACTTGGCAGGAGAAACTTCCGAAGGAAGTTGATATAGATAAAGTAAAATTAGAAAAGGCGGTAGATTTCGCAGAAACTAATGAATACTCTGGTTCGCGTGATCTACGGATAGCTATTCTCAAAGGTTTCGAAAGAGAGCCTTTTCATAAAATTTTAGGACCTACTAAGAAAAGAGGTGGACCTGCTGGAATGATTCTTAAAAATGGATACGTCGTTGCTAAATGGGGTGATACCAAAAGAGTTGATATGACTTTTAGTGTTACGAAAAGCTTCTTGTCTACAATGGCTGGCTTAGCAGAAGATCAAGGCCTAATTGCCAGTACTAATAATAAAGTTGGTGATTATATTTGGGACGGCACTTTTGATGGAGAACACAATGCGAAGATTACTTGGAAGCACTTATTAGAACAAAATTCGGCTTGGTCTGGTGAAATATGGGGAGGTAAAGATTGGGCAGATAGACCGCCAAAAGAAGGCGGAATCGATGATTGGAAATTTGAAAAACCAAATGAGCCAGGAACCGTAATGGAGTATAATGATGTCCGTGTAAATGTATTAGCGTATTCGCTCACGCATGTTTGGCGAAAACCTATGCCTTTGGTTCTTAAAGAAAATATAATGGATAAAATTGGCGCTACTACAACATGGCGCTGGCATGGTTATGAAAATGCATGGACAGAGATTGACGGACTCAAAATGAAGTCAGTAACTGGTGGAGGACACTCAGGGGCAGGAATTTTCATTAGTGCTGAAGATATGGCGCGCTTCGGATTATTATTTCAAAATAATGGCAAATGGAATGACAATCAAATTATTAGTGAGTCTTGGATTCAAAAAGCAACTTCACCTTCAATACCAAATGTAAACTATGGTTATATGTGGTGGCTTAACAAAAAAGGAAGCCGTCATTGGGAAGGTCTTTCAGAAAATATCTTTTACGCAGCAGGGTTCGGAGGTAACTTTATTATAATTGATAAAGAGAATGAGCTGGTGATAGTCACGCGATGGTTAGAGCCAAGTAAAATTGGTGAGTTTATGAAATTGGTAAATCAATCACTAGATTAAAGACGCGATAAAATTGTTACAGCTTTTTCTAAAGTCTCATCCTTTTTTGCAAAACAGAAACGAAGTATTTTATCATCTAGTAAATCTTCATTAAATACTGAAATAGGGATACTCGCTACACCATGTTCAACGGTTAGACGTTTCGCTAGTGCAACATCACCTTCATCAGTAATTTGAGAATAATCCAGCAATTGAAAATAGGTGCCTTGCGATGGTTTGTATAAAAAACGAGAGCCTTTAATTCCATCTAAAAACAAATCACGCTTTTTCTGAAAAAAAGAATTTAAAGACAGATAATTATCCGGAGTTTTTAAATATGTAGTTAGTGCTCGTTGCATAGGGTGACTTACACTAAACACATTAAACTCATGTATCTTCTGAATCTCTTGCATCAATGCTTTTGGAGCTACGCAATACCCCATTTTCCATCCGGTAGTGTGGAATGTTTTTCCAAATGAGGCACAAATAATACTTCTAGAAACCAATTCAGGGTATTTAGCAACACTCTCATGGCTCAATCCGTCAAAGACGATATGTTCATATGCCTCATCGCTTAATAGAATGATGTTGGTACCTTTTAGAGCATCCTGCAATTGCAGGATATCTTCTTTTGAAAATATAGTACCACTTGGGTTATGCGGAGTGTTAATAATGACCATGCGAGTTTTCGGAGTAATCTTACTTCGAAAATTAGCCCAATCCATTTTGAAATCTTTGTTGTTTAATTGTACAAAAACAGGAATTCCGCCATTGGCTAGAATTGCAGGTTCATAACAATCATAAGCTGGTTTTATAACGATTACTTCTTCACCTGTAGATACAAATGCACTAATGCTCGAATAAATGGCTTCAGTAGCGCCAGAGGTAACGGTTACCTCTGATTCAGGATGATAACTAGCTCCGTAAAGGGCTTCAATCTTATGACATATTGCTTCTCTAAAAGAATAAATACCAGCCATTGGTGCATATTGATTATAACCTGAACGCATAGCTTCTGCAACAAGTTCTACTAGTACTGGATCTGCATCGAAATCTGGAAAGCCCTGAGAAATATTTATGGCATTATGTTCAGCCGCCAACTTGCTCATTATTGTAAAAATGGACGTTGGTAAATTGTGTAGTTTGGGCTTATGATTGCTTATAAATGATGTCATTGATTTGATCTTGAAGTATAAAAATAAGAAATTCAAAAGGGCATTAAAGAAAAAATCCCAAACTCGATTTTAATCGAATTTGAGATTTTATATTTTAGAATCTGAAAAAATCTATCCTTTCAAATTGGCGCTGTAATACTCACGATTTAATCGAGCTATGTTTTCTAATGAAATTCCTTTCGGGCATTCAATTTCGCAAGCTCCAGTATTGGTACAGTTACCAAAACCTTCTAAATCCATTTGACGAACCATATTTTGAACTCTTTCCGTGGCTTCTACCTGTCCTTGTGGTAATAGTGCAAATTGAGATACTTTGGCTGAAGTAAATAACATGGCACTAGCATTTTTACAAGCAGCAACACAAGCACCACAACCAATACAAGTTGCAGCATCCATAGCCTCATCTGCGGCATGTTTGTTAATAGGAATTGCATTTGCATCAACAGTATTGCCAGAAGTATTTACAGAGATATAACCACCAGATTGTTGAATACGGTCAAACGAAGTACGGTCAACCATTAAATCTTTTATTACAGGAAATGCTTTTGCTCTAAAAGGCTCAATGACAATGGTGTCACCATCATTGAATTTTCGCATGTGTAATTGACAGGTTGTTACCATTCTGTCTGGACCATGAGGCTCACCATTAATCATCAAAGAACATGAACCGCAAATACCTTCACGACAGTCATGATCAAAAACTACTGGCTCCTCTCCTTTATTAATGAGTTGCTCATTAAGAATATCTAGCATTTCTAAAAAGGACATATCACCTTCTACTCCACCTAAAGAGTAATCTGTCATTTTCCCTTTTGATTTGGCGTCTTGTTGACGCCATATTTTTAGATTCAACTTCATAGCTACTTATTTATAACTTCTAGTTTTCAACTCAATATTTTCGTAAACTAATTCTTCTTTATGAAGAACAGCATCTTTAGGCTCACCTTTATATTCCCAGGCAGAAGCAAATTTGAAATTCTCATCATCTCGCATAGCTTCACCTTCAGGTGTCTGGTATTCTTCTCTAAAATGCCCACCACAAGATTCATTTCTTGTAAGTGCATCTTTTGCGAACAATTCACCTAATTCTAAGAAATCAGCAACACGACCTGCTTTTTCTAATTCTTGATTCATTCCGTCAGCAATACCAGGTATTTTTACATTTTCCCAGAAATCAGCTCGTAAAGCAGAAATTTCATCAATGGCTTCTTGTAGTTCTTTTGCATTTCTGCTCATCCCACATTTGTTCCACATGATCTTACCTAACTTCTTATGATAGGAATCAACAGAATGCAAACCTTTGCCTCCCATTAGTTTATCCAATCGTGCTTTTACTTCTTTTTCTGCGGTATCAAATTCCGGAGAATCAGTAGCTATAGGCCCTGTACGAATATCATTAGAAAGGTAGTCGCCGATAGTATAGGGTAATACAAAATATCCATCAGCTAAACCTTGCATCAATGCCGAAGCACCAAGTCTGTTTGCTCCGTGATCACTAAAGTTTGCTTCACCAGCAGCGTAGCAACCTTCAACGGTAGTTTGTAAGTTATAATCAACCCAAAGACCACCCATGGTATAATGAACCGCTGGATAAATCATCATTGGAGTTTCATACGGATTCTCATCTACGATCTTTTCGTACATCTGAAAAAGGTTTCCGTATTTCGCTTCAATTACTGCTTTTCCTAATTTTGTTACTTCTTTATCATCTGCATTGTGAAGTCCTTGTGTCAAAGCTTGCTCTTTACCGTAGCGTTGAATTGCTGAGGTAAAATCTAAATAAACAGCTTCACCAGTTTTATTGACTCCAAAACCAGCATCACATCTTTCTTTAGCCGCTCTAGAAGCAACATCTCTTGGCACTAAGTTTCCAAAAGCTGGATATCTTCTTTCCAAATAGTAATCTCTATCCTCTTCTTTAAGCTGTAATGGTTTTAACTTGCCTTCTTGAATTGCAACAGCATCTTCTTTTCTTTTTGGAACCCAAATTCTACCATCATTGCGCAATGATTCTGACATTAAAGTCAATTTCGATTGGTGATCTCCAGAAACAGGAATACAAGTTGGGTGTATTTGAGTATAGCATGGGTTTGCGAAGAATGCTCCCTTTCGGTGAGCGCGCCAAGCTGCCATTACATTACTACCCATTGCATTGGTAGAAAGGAAAAATACATTTCCATAACCACCAGTTGCTAAAACTACAGCATGTGCTGAGTGTCTTTCAATTTCGCCAGTAACTAAATTACGAGCTATAATACCTCGGGCTTTGCCATCAACTTTCACTAAATCCATCATTTCATGACGAGTATGTGATTGAATTTTACCGCGATTTATTTGACGGTTCATGGCTGAATAAGCTCCTAATAAAAGTTGTTGTCCTGTTTGTCCTTTAGCGTAAAAAGTTCTGGATACAAGAACACCCCCAAAAGAACGATTATCAAGCAATCCACCATATTCACGAGCAAAAGGAACCCCCTGAGCAACACATTGATCAATAATATTTGCAGAAACTTCTGCTAATCGATATACGTTAGCTTCTCTAGAACGGTAATCACCTCCTTTTACAGTATCGTAAAAAAGACGGTAGTTGCTGTCGCCATCACCTTGATAATTTTTTGCTGCATTAATTCCCCCTTGTGCCGCAATGGAATGCGCACGTCTTGGAGAATCTTGATAACAAAATGTCTTAACGTTATAACCTAGCTCTGCAAGGGTAGCAGCTGCTGCACCACCTGCTAATCCAGTACCCACAACGATGATATCGATGTTTCGTTTGTTAGCAGGGTTAACTAGCTCAATATGATCTTTATAGCTTGTCCATTTTTCGGCCAACGGCCCTGATGGAACTTTAGAATCCAATATGCCCATACTTAGTGTGGTATTTGGTTAAAATGGTGATATAAAGCTATGAAAATGAATCCCGCAGGAATTCCAATTGCATAGACCTTAGTAAATAGTTTTATAGCTGCTGAATATTTGTTGTTGACACCCATCGTCTGAAACGAGGAAGCAAAACCATGTAAAAGGTGTAAAGCCAACAAAACAAAAGAGATGATGTAAATGATAGTTCTCCAAAAAGGTTCGAATTTGTGAACAGTTTCTTCAAAGTATCTGGTAGGGTCTTCAGGTTTTACATCTATATATTTATAAGACATTTCGTGTGCCCAAAAGTCATACATGTGTAAACCTATAAACGCCAAAACGACAAGACCAGTAATGATCATGTTTCTAGAAATCCATGAAGCATTGGCGCTGCCTTTATAACTCACATATTTTACACCTCTCGCTGCACGATTTTGTAATTCTAAAACAAAACCCATGACAAAGTGCACAATTACACCTGCAATTAAAATAGGCTGCAGAATGTATTGCACTAAAGGATTATATCCCATAAAATGGGACCAAGTATTAAAGGTGTCTGGAGCAAATACAGATGTAACGTTTATTACAAAATGCTGACCCAAAAAGAAAACTAAGAAAAGACCTGATAAAGCCATTACGACTTTTCGGGCTAGTGAAGATTTTATCAATGCACTCATTAGTTGGTGATTTAGCTTTACAAAAGTACTGTAGTACAGAGTTATTAACAAACTTTGAAGGGCTTTAGTATACTATTTGGAAGGAATTTAAAGAAGGATTAAATAACGTTTAATAGAATTCGCGAAAACGATAGATAAACCAGCATATATTTAAACAGATATATCTTTGAATTGATAAACTTCTATGTGCTTTTCTTTAAATGGTAGTTTTTTTTGACCGATATTTATAAATAGAATCAAAAGCCTAGCGAACACTAACCATGGATATTGGACTTTTATCAGTTAGCATGAACGTCTATTCAACTAAAAGAATAGCCGAAGAAGCACAAAAATTAGGACATTATATTGAACAGATCGACCACACAAAATGTGTTGTTAAACTAGGTAAAGGTAAGCCGCAAATTTTTTATTTGGGAGAGAATATTACCAATGAATTTGATGCAGTAATACCAAGAATAGGAACCAAAGTAACACGTCATGGCGCTGCGATTGTAAAGCAGTTCGAAATGAACGGTATCTTTAGCACGGCTCGTTCATTAAGTATTACTCGAGCTAGAAATAAAGTGCGAACACTTCAAATTATGTCGCGTAAAGGCATTCCTATTCCAGAAACTTTATTTGCTATTAACCCAGACAATATAACCGAACAAATTGAGATTCTAGGTGGGGCACCTGTGATTATAAAACTTCAAGAAGGCACCCAAGGTTTGGGGGTCATATTAGCGGAAACCAAAAAATCAGCAAAATCAATAATTGATACATTCTATAAGATGGATACTAGTATTCTTGTTCAAGAATATATAGAAGAATCAAATGGAGAAGATATTCGAATTTTTGTTGTTGGTGATAAAATCATAGCAAGCATGAAGCGTTCAAGTGAGGTAGGTGAATTTCGTTCTAATGTACATCGTGGAGGGAGCACCGAAGTGATTACGCCTACTAAAAAAGAACAATCTATAGCTTTGAATGCCACTAAATACCTTGGACTAGGGGTTGCGGGAGTTGATTTAATACGTTCTAAAAAAGGACCGCTATTAATTGAGGTTAATGCATCACCAGGCTTACAGGGTATAGAGGCCGCAACAGGATTGAACATTGCTAAGGAAATCATATTATTTGTTGAAAAAAATGGACGTCGTAGAAGAAAATAAAGACATCATTATTGGCGGTCAAACCGTTTCACCTGGGGAAGAAAAATTACTTAAAATAAATATCGATCGATTGCCTACGGGTACTTTAATTGATATTCCTGTGTATGTTTTTAATGCTAAAAAACCTGGGCCGACTATTTTGGTTCAAGCAGGACTTCATGGTGATGAAATTAATGGTATTGAAACTGTTCGCCGCATGATGGCTGAAAAACGATTTAAGGTTAACAAAGGATCGGTTATAGCAGTTCCAATTCTTAATATATTTGGATTTATTCATTACTCTAGAGATGTTCCTGATGGAAAAGATGTAAACAGGAGTTTTCCTGGAACTAAAACAGGTTCTATGGCTAGTCGGATGGCGTATCACTACGTCTCTGAAATCATGCATCAAATTGATTACGGAATAGATTTACATACAGGTGGAGGTCAACGGCACAACTTCCCACAAGTAAGATTTACAGCAGAAGATGAGATGAGTAAAAAACTTGCTGAAGTTTTTAATGCACCTATTTCATTCCCATCTAAATTAATAAAAGGATCTTTTCGTAACGCTGCTTTTCAACTTGAAAAACCAACGATTGTTTTTGAAGCTGGAGAAAGCATGCGTTTTGATGATTACTCAATTTTACAGGGTATGCAAGGGGTTTTTAATGTTTTGAAGCATTTCGGAATGATTTCTAAAACCGAGACCGATTTCGTGGAGCGAAATAAAACAGTTCACTTAACAAGTAGAAGGTGGCTACGTGCCCCAACCGCCGGCATGTTTATTCCCAAAATCACCAATGGAAGTGAAATTAAAAAAGGTCAAATATTAGGCATTATTACAGATGCTATAGCTAAACGTAATAAGCAGATTAAAGCACCATATGATGGCTATATCTTATGCGTTAATCATCAGGCAGTAATTAATCAGGGAGAGGCTCTTTTTCATGTGGGAATGGCTTTATAAAAGGCGAAACTCTCATGTATGAAATTTAAAATGATCGACGAAGTACATCATTGAATTCTCTAAAACAAACTGAGTAGTTTGAAATTGTGTATTTCATCGAAGAAGTTTTATAAAACTAGTAGTTCGACGATAAAACTTTACCTGATTTAGTGTTTGTTCTTTCTCTGATCAATTTAACTAAAAGGATAACAGACTTGTTAGTTTGTAAATGTAGTTTGTCGACTATAGCATTTCTTTGAGGTTTGCAATACTAGTTTTCAATGTTTTATCTTGAACTTGATTCTTCTGAGGTCGGGAAATCTTCAGGAATATCCTGAGAAACCTGCCCTGTTGCTGCCCATTCTGCACCTCTAAGCATGGTCGTAATAAATCCAACACAATTTACAGAATAGTCGATATGACCCATGATGTTGTGAAAAATACGACCCTTACCATAAGTCAAAGTCATAAGTGCTGGTTCATGTCTGCCAGTTCCTTTATTGTTTGGGTCAGCATAGGCAGTTGCTAAAACCTCCATGTTTTCAGCTGGCCCACGCAAACTATTGTACAATTCATCTTTGGTATGCATCCATACTTCAGGCATGCCTTCGGTTATAGGATGTTCAGCATTACGTATTTGAATCTGATATTCGCTTTGAGGCCCGTGAGCACCACCTGGACCCGGAGTTTCATCACGAATTAATTCCCCAGCATCATTATAATAGACATATGGACCGTCTTTTTCGGTTCGATCACCCCAACCACCAAGACCAATCATTTTATTATAAGCATCCCAAGTAGGGAAAGAATTATCAGCAGCATGAAAAACTACTAAACCACCACCATTTTCAACATAGGCTTCAAAAGCTTTTTGAGTAGCTTCAGGCCAATCAGCAGCATTCCATCCGAAGTTTGAAATAACAACATCGTATTTTGAGAAATCAGGACTAAAATCAGGATCAGTCTGCGGCTTTTCTAAAGCAATGGTAGCTGCCAAACTTTCAATGGGGAATTCAGCAATAAATTCTTCACCTTTCCAAGTGTAACCAGAACGCATAACATCAACAGAAAACAAACCTGTCTCTTCTAAAAATCCTTTTAGCATGACGGTAACTTTTGGCCATTGCTCATGGTTATTTTGTCCGTCTACAATCAGCGTTTTTATTTTTGAATTCTCCTGAGAGAATAATGGACTAGAAACAAATGAAAATAGAATGACAAACAATAATAGTAATGAATGTTTCATGATATGGTTTTTTATGCTTTATTACTTTTTTCGAATTGGAATCCATACTTCTTCCTCAGAAGATGGGTCATTGTTTTTATATTTTTCGCCTAGTAATTCAAAGTGAGGTCTATTGTCTAAATCATAGTCTGAATTTGGAAGCCATTGACTGAAAATGTATTGAAAAGTCTTTTGAAACTCTTGTGCTGTTCCTTTGTGTACGAAAACAGCGTAAAGCCCAGCAGATAATTCAAACGACGTAAAACCATTCGGTATATTTAAAGTATCAGCTACTTCAATTGCAGCCCATTTGGTAAATTCAGTTTGCGGACTAAAATTCTCAAAATAATCTGAATTTTCATAGACTTGAATCGAATAAAGATCAGTTCCAATTGTATTTGAAATAACAGACTTATTCAACTGAAAGTCCCGCCATACTTCACCTGTCTTGTTATCTACTAAAGACATTCTTACCGACTTTCCTATCAATTGCTTTTTAGGTAATTCTTCAATCCTGACCTGCATATTATTCAATCTCAAATGAGACTTTTTCCTTTCCGCTATTCCCAACAATTTCAATTACATAATTTCCTTTAGGTAAATATATCTTTCCATTCTTAGCTTCTTTGAGTTCGGTTTTGTGTTTTTTCAAATACGCTGATTTTCCTGCTTTTGAAAAAGTAACATCATAAGAAAGGATATTTAAACCTTTAACGGCATCAATTTGTGTCTTGCTCACAACAATATCATCTGCCGTTTTAATCTGGGCAGAAACAGTACCTGAATTTCCAGAATAGAAGGTTAAGTCTAAGCCAGGTGTTTGAGCTTTTCGCCAAGAACTCCATGAACTACCCCATCTTTTAGAATGTTTGATATTTTCTAATTTATAGGCATACAAATCTTTGCTCATAATTTCAGATGAAAGCTCTTGTAGTGTTGAAATATCAGCTTTATAAATACTACGACCATGTGTGCCTACTAGTAAATGTTTTGCTTCAGGTTGAATTACTAAATCGTGTACGGCGACATTAGGCATTCCGTTTTGAAAGACTTCCCAAGATTGACCTTGGTTGAAAGAAGCGTACAATCCATTATCCGTTCCAACGAACAAAAGGTTTTCATTTGCAGGATCTTCTAAAATGACGTTTACTGGTGATGCAGGAATATTATTAGAAATTGCCTTCCATGTTTTTCCGTAATCTTCACTCATATAGAGGTAGGTTGAAAAATCATCCCATCGATATCCGTTTAAACTCGCATAAACGCGTTCTTTCTTATGCTTTGACGCAGCGACACGGGTGACCCACATATCTTTCGGTAGGTTACCAGAAATGTTGGTCCAGCTTCCACCTCCGTTTTGCGTTACTTGTATTAAACCATCATCACTTCCTGTGTAAATCAATCCGAATTTAAACGGAGATTCTGAAATTGAGGTTAAGGTTCCGTAAGCTACATTTCCTTTTTTACCTCCATTAGTTAGGTCTTCGCTAATGGTTTCCCAATCATCACCTTGGTTAAGTGATCGATGTAATTTATTCCCCCCTAAATATAAAATATCTTGATTGTGAGGAGAGAGCAGAATTGGTGTTTGCCAATTGAAGCGATAGGGTGTTTCGCCTAACTCATGTTTTGGTTGAATATACGTTTGCGCCTTACTCTCTTTGTTGATTCTAAAATAATTACCAAACTGATAGCCGGTGTAAACAATGTTATGATTTCTATTGTCGATTTGTACTTGCATACCATCTCCGCCCATGATAGATTTCCAAGGGTTTTGACCCGTTTGCTGCCAACGACTATTTACGGCCGCATTATGAGGGCCAACCCAAACTCCGTTGTCTTGAAGGCCACCATATACATGATAGGGTTGTTGATTATCAACATTAATTGAATAAAATTGACCAACAGGCGCGCTGTTCAACTTGGTCCAATTCGCACCATCATCATAACTCATGTTGAGACCACCATCATTGCCATTTAATAAGTGACCTTGACGGTTTGGATTAATCCAGAGTGCTTGATGATCAGAGTGTACGTTATCACCATTTATAGATGCATAAGTTTTACCGCCATCATCAGATTTGATAATTGGCACGCCTTCTAAATAGATCTTATTCACATCGGAAGCATCTACTCGAATTTCACCAAAATAATATCCATAACTATAGTAGAGGTCATCAATATAATTTTCGTTCTGCTTTTTCCATGTTTTTCCTGCATCATCACTTCGATATACTTCAGCCCCTATAACCGGTGTATCAAATAAAGCCGAATTTGCGTTTTCTAAATACTTGGCAACATCAATGGGTTTTGCTGATCCGCTACGAATAAGTTGTTTGACATTTTCTGCTCTGTACTTTTCTTGAAAACCGTTTTCTTTTAAGAAGGTATTCAGTTTTTTATCATCAAGTTTTAGAAAAGTCTCCTTAGACATTGTTTTAAAACTTTCTTTTGTCATTCCTGCAGAAGTCTTGTTTTCTTTTTCAGATTTCTCACGACGGAATTGACTGTCGTGTACTGCATAGACGGTATTTTCATTAAAAACAGCTAGACCAATTCTGCCAACGCCATCGCCATTAGGAAAGCCACTTTCAGGAGTAGAGGCCTTAGTCCAACTTGAACCGCCATCAGTACTTTTGTAAATGCCTGAAGCGTTTCCGCTGCCTACAAAATCCCAAGCTTTTCGATCTTTCTGCCAAGACGAAGCATACATGATATTAAAGTTTGAAGGCGCATGAGCAACATCAATAATACCGGCATCATTGGTGACGTGAAGGGTTTTTTTCCATGTTTTGCCACCGTCTGCGGTTTTGTAGATACCGCGTTCTTCATTATTGGAGTATAGATGTCCAGTAACACCAACGACAACCTCATCTACATTGTTAGCATTGATCACAATGCGACCAATATGATGCGAATCTTTAAGACCCATATTTTGCCAGGTCTTTCCTTTATCGGTTGATTTTAATATTCCTATTCCTGCATAAGATGATCGTGACGAATTATTTTCGCCCGTACCCACCCAAATGGTGCCGCTTTTCCAATCAACCGCAATATCACCTACATTTTGTGTTTCAGAAGTATCTAAAACCGGAGTAAAAGAAGTGCCGTTATTATTGGTATACCATAAACCGCCTGAGGCATAACCCACATAAAATTCGATGGTGTTATTAGGGTTTACATCAACATCAACCACGCGGCCGCTCATTACTGTCGGGCCAATATTTTTCAAAGGAATATTTTGAACTAACGAAGTAGTGTGCAATTGGTTTTTTAATTGGAGCGCTGTTTCGACGTTTTCAGCATTGGTCGAAGCAATTTGTCCAAAAGAAATTGTGGCGCAAAAAAATATAGCGGCAATTAAGATCTGTTTCATAATGTATTTAATTAGTCATTGGAAAGTTAATGAAACTTCATTAGAAATTCATTTTAGCATTAAAGTAGAAGTGGTTTTTGATTAATAATAATTGAATCTAAAACATCTTTTATTAACATATTGATAATTAGAGCAATATATAATTGCATATCTATTTAAATTTTTGTTAATTTATTCATATATAATCAACTAAACTATTTAAAAATGGAAGAGTATTTACCGTTAATTGTACAGCTAGTTACAGGCGCCGTAGGTGGTAACGTAGCTGGAAAATTGTTAAAGAATTTATCTTTAGGCACGATTGGCAATACCATTGCCGGTCTTTTAGGTGGAGGTATTGGTGGTCAAGTGCTAGGAATGCTAGGCTTAGGTGCTGGAGCAGCTAGTGGCACAGATATGGCTGGTGCAGCAGAGGCTGCAGGAGGCATGGATATGTCAAGTATCTTAGGTAGTGTCGCAGGTGGCGGTGTTGGTGGAGGAATTATTATGGCCATCGTTGGAGCCATAAAAAATGCGATGTCAAAATAAATATTACCAACTTTAAATTGAGAAGGGGCCTAGAATTAGGTCCCTTTTTTTGTTTTCTTTTTTCGGTTAGATGATACAATAGCATTTAGAATTCAACCTATTCGTACTTTGTGATTAATATCTCGCACTTCAAAAGGGATTCAAAAGAGACTTTTCCTTATTTTTGGATAAACTCAACAAGACTATGAAGTACGAACAAATAAGCCATCAACTCTTTATTAAAAATCGTAAAAAGTTCATGGCTCAAATGAAGCCAAAGAGCATTGCTGTTTTTAATTCCAACGATATTTATCCCATTAGTGCTGATAGTACCATGCCCTTTGAACAACACCGCGATATTTTCTATTTATGTGGTGCTGATCAAGAGGAAACGATTTTGGTTTTGTTTCCTGATGCGATAGATAAAAAGCACAGAGAAGTTTTGTTTGTTCGTGAAACCAACGATCATATTGCCGTTTGGGAAGGTGCAAAATTAACAAAAGAAAAGGCAACGGAAGTTTCAGGAATTCAATCTATTTATTGGCTTTCTGATTTTGATAAAATCTTCTTCGATTTGATGACTGAGGCTGATACGGTTTACTTTAATACTAATGAACATTACCGACAGGCTGTTGAGACACAAACACGTGAAGATCGTTTTATTTTAAAATGTAAGGCTCAATTTCCAGCACACCAGTATGCAAAAAGCAATCCGATACTTCAAGATATTCGAGGTGTAAAAGAGCCAGAAGAAATTGCGCTGATGCAGACGGCTTGTAATATTACTGAGAAAGGTGTTCGAAGACTTTTGAGCTTTATAAAACCAGGAGTTTGGGAATACGAAATAGAAGCAGAGCTTGTGCATGAATTTATTAGAAATCGCTCAAAGGGGTTTGCATATGCACCGATAATTGCTACCGGAAACAATGCTAATGTGTTGCATTATTTAGAAAACAATATGCAATGTAAAGATGGCGAGTTGATATTGTTAGATGTTGCAGCGGAATACGCGAATTACTCTAGTGATTTAACCAGAACGTTACCTATCAACGGAAAATTTACCTCACGTCAAAAAGATGTTTATAACGCAGTTCTTCGTGTAAAAAATGAAGCCACCAAACTTTTGGTGCCAGGAACGATTTGGGCTGAATTCCATAAGGAATGTGGTAAGATCATGACTTCCGAGTTACTTGGATTAGGGCTGCTAGATAAAGCAGATGTTCAGAATGAAAATCCTGATTGGCCAGCGTATAAGAAATACTTCATGCATGGTACCAGCCATCATATTGGTCTAAATACACATGATTACGGAGAATTAAAAACACC
>CALLIG010000169.1 GCA_938009735.1 uncultured Flavobacteriaceae bacterium | reverse complement strand
TAATTTAATACCACCAGAATTGATAACATTATCATATCTGCCAAGCCACTCAAATGATGTCTCTGAAATCAAATTCACAATATCATTTGTTACTACCTTATGATCACAAATTTCAGGAGCAGTAATTACCAAACAATCCCTGTTATCTTTAGATAAGATAACATTCGGCAAAGCCGAGAAATGATTCTTTTTCGATTCTGAAGTCTTCATCGAAGAAGAATTAGTAATTTTTTTTACTGCAATATGGGTGATGGTTTCGGTCATTCCGTAAGATTCGAAAACCTGCGTTTTTTTATCTTCCAATTTCTTTCTTAATTGACTAGAAACAGCCGCCCCACCGACCAGTAAAGTTTTAATTAAATCAATTTGAGCTATAGATTGTTCCAACTGTAGCGGCACCATTGCTACAAAATCATAATTTTTAGAAATAGTAATCAACGGATTTGAAGAAGGTTCCACATAATCTAAATAAAGCCCTAAAACCATTGCTCGTACCAACATCATTTTACCAGCAATATATTCTGCCGGCAAGCATAAAAGGGCTGAATCTTTTTCTAGTAAATTGAAAAATTTTCCAGTAGCCAATGCTGAATTGACCATTTGATGCTTTTGGAGTACTATTACTTTCGGAGTGCCTGTAGAGCCAGACGTATGGACTTCTACTGTTGCTCTATCATCTAACCAGTCAGACAAAAAATTTCCAATTTTTTGTTCAAAAGGTTGTCCCTCATGCACCAAATCAAATGCCAACGTTTTCAGACTACCGCCGGAATATGATATTCCGTTTAATCTGAACTCACTATGGATTTTAATTGGGGTTCTAGTCATTGTTATCCGATTTCGGATAGTTGTGTTCAATTAGAGAATCGTTTGAATCAAAAACACCAATTTCTTCCATAACAACTGGTTCTAATATATCACCTGTTAATCGCTCTTTCCAATCGGTCCATTTGTATTTTTTAGAAAATATAAAAAGTAGAATTGGAAAAATAACAAAGACAGGCACCAAAACATCCCATCCTAAAATGGGGTCTGAAACATCTCTGTAAATAGAATCCGTTTGAAAGGCCGTCCAATCAGCAGTAACTAATAGCGCAGCTGTCAAATTATTCGCTGCGTGAAAACCTAAAGCAAGTTCTAGACCTTCATCCATCAAAGTTAATATCCCAAGAAAAAAGCCTGTTCCGACGTAATAAATCATGATTCCGTATCCTAACTTTTCAACCTCAGGATTAAAAATATGCATAAAACCGAAGATCAACGAAGTAACCACTAATGGCACCCATCTATTTTTCGCAAGAACCCCTATACCTTGCATCATATAACCTCGCATAAAATATTCTTCCATGCTTGTTTGTATAGGAATCATTAAGATGGCTATCACAGCTAATACTAGAAATGGTTCCAAATTAAAATTAAATACATAATCATCAGGCGACATCTGCACATCAACAAGAACCATAGTTGCGGTAACCGCTGACCATAATATAAAGGCGAAAAATATTCGTTTCCAATCTACTTTAGACCTTGAAGTTGTAAGCTCTTTTATTGGTTGTTTATGAACTAATTTCGTCCAGATAAACAAACAGACCAAACCTATAGCAAAAGTTAATAACATATAAAACAAAAACGGATTCGTGCCTAAAGCTTCTGCCATAGCACCTATATCTCCAGCGCCCATAGATTTTAAGCCCTCTGGCTCCATAAGTAGCGCAGCAATAAGCGGTATACCCCCAAAAAGCTGCCATGCAAAAAACACTACTATTATACCCACTATATATCGCCACGGGTCACTTAAACTTTTAAATGCTTGTTCTATGTACATAAATTTTCAATTAGGTTCGCTTGCCAATTTTGATTGCTGTTGTAATATAAGTTTCCTTCTGCAACTGTCAAAGGGCTTTCTAAGTTATTGGTATATAAACTTCCTGTACCTAAACCTTGTGGCATTGGGCTATTAAGGGTAAAGGTCCATTGCGCTATTGCGTTCAAGCCAATATTACTTTCCAATGCACTTGTTACCCACCAGCCAATAGCATACTTTTTAGCGATGTTGATCCACTCCATACTTCCCTTAAAACCACCAACTAAACTGGGTTTTAAAATGATATACTGCGGTTGTATATTTTTTAAAAGTTCTTCCTTTTGGGCGAAATCAGAAATACCAATTAATTCTTCATCTAAAGCAATAGGCATAGGAGTTTCTGCACATAGTTGTTTCATTTGAGTAATGTTGCCTTGCTTAATGGGTTGTTCTATGGAATGAATATCAAGCTGCGACAAAATGTGCAACTTTTCTAAAGCATCATCTGCAGAAAAAGCACCATTTGCATCAACTCGTAATTCTATTTTTTCTTTGGAATAGGTATTTCTAATAGATCTTAAAATCTCAATTTCTTGCTCAAAATTAATAGCCCCAATTTTCATTTTAATACAACGGAAGCCTTCTTCTAACTTCTTTTGTATTTGTTCATGCATAAAAGATTCATCGCCCATCCATATCAATCCGTTTATGGGAATTTGACTTTGCTTTTCTATAAAATCGGATGCAAACAATTTAAAAGGATTGTCAGAATTCAAAGATAAAAATGCTTGCTCTACACCAAACTGAATACTTGGGTATGCTACTAATTCATTCCATAATCTCTCTTTACCTAAGCTAATATTAGCACATGTCCATTGCAATTTTTCTTCATAATTAGGCACATCATCGCAGCTTAACCCTCTAAGAATTCCACATTCACCAATGCCCTTTTTTCCATCTTTCTCAAGTATTAAAAACCAAGTTTCTTTTTGTTTGAGAATTCCTCGTGAGGTGCCGCTTGGACGTTTAAAATCAAGAATGTATTTTTTATACGTAGCCTTCATATGATACCGCCAAATTTAACTATATTTTAGGTCCTAAATAGTGGTTATGTGTAATTATACTATTCCTTGCTACTATAGAATTTAACGCAACAAATCTAAGTTTATAGATTTTTAAAATAGAAGTGAAAAATTTGGAACATCTTAAAAAACACATAAATAATATTGTTTCTTTAAATGAAGAAGAATGGGATGTTTTAAAAAATGGTATTCAAGAAATATCATGCGCAAAAGGAGATTTAATTTTATCCGAAGGAGAAGAATGTGATTTTGTTGGTATTATCAAAACAGGTCTTTTTCGATTTTATACGACAAAAAAAGGAAACGAAAAAGTAACTGAATTTTGGTTTCCCATGGATTATTTTTCGGATTATAGAAGTTTCCTTACGAATACCCCTTCTAATTTTAATATTGAAGCGATGAGACCTGGAACTATTTGGAAATTAAAGAGAACTTATATGTATAAACTATATGAGGAATCTGTTAATTTTAATAAGCTAGGAAGAATAGTCTCAGAACAGCTTTTTTTGAAAAAAGCCTTACGTTTAGACGGTTTTTTAAAAAACTCTCCTAAAGAGCGTTATCTTCAACTATTAATTAAAGACCCAAATATTCTTCAAACAGTACCGCAGTATATGATTGCTTCATATCTAGGAATTACCCCAGAAACATTAAGTAGAATAAGAAAACGAGTTTAGTATTTATTGACGAAAGTCAATTATTTTAACTTACAACTTAGACTAAATTTGGTTGATATAAAAAAAATCTACTGTTCTGATACTTCTTGTTTCAATATCTATAAATTTTCAAGAGATTCAAGATTCTTTACAACAAAAAATCTTCCAAACAGGTAATTTCTATAGAGACCTAGAAAAATTATACATATTATTAAAATAATGTAATAAGCAAATACGAATAATGAAAAAGTCATTAAAAATTATTTTATCCATTCTCAGTCTATTGATAATAGTTGGATTATTTTTCAATTGTAAATTAACAGATTTACGTCCTGAAGGATATGTGTATCCGCATAATATTGAAAAAGCCAAGCATCTTCTTGAAGAAATGGGAAAGGCACATCAAATTGACAAGTGGAATGATATTGAGACATACAATGTGATATTTGAGGATGAATTTTATGGCTTCCTAGGTAAAAGAACCCATTCGTTCCCTGAACAAAAAATGGAGTTCTCTTTGAACTATATCCCTAAAACTTATAATGGTCAATTAAAAATTCTTAATGGAAAAGAGAAAAATACTGTTTGGGGCATTCAATCTGGGAAGACCTATCATTTTGATAAAAACCGAAATATTATAGTAAAAGAGAATGAGGACATGAAGTTTTACATACCTACTTACCAATATTTTATTGAGTTTCCAAGCCGCATTCAAGAAGCTACGATAGTTGATTATTTAGGAAGTAAAATGATTGATGGGGTAAAATCAGAAGGAATAATAGCTTCTTGGAATACCATTGCTCCTCAAAATGATCTAGACCAGTATGTTATTTGGATAGATGCTATCAGCAAAAGAATTATCAAGATAGATTATACTGTTAGAGATAAATACGGATTTGTTTCTGGTGTAGCTCATTACCAAAATTATAAGGAGTATAATGGAATTATACTACCCAGCACTATGCCAGTAGAGTCAAACTTATTAAAGGAAGGTTATTTGCATAAAATGAGTATTAAATCTTTTACCCCAAATAGGGTTTCTTCTATTTCACTTACCCCTTTGAAGTAACTCTTTATGTATACTAACATTATAGTTTTTTTTGCCAAATTCAATGTATTAAAAAGAGCAGTTAATAATTGTAAATTTAAAAACTAAACACAACGTAGGTATAAAAACCTAGGGCGATGGGGCTAAACCGATATATTTGTGAATATTAATAAAGTCTGCTAAATACAAGCTTTGGCATTTATAAAAGAAAAAATAAAAGCAAAATAATTATATTTTGCTAAACAATAAACCGAAACTAAGTGCCTATCATCTGCGCTACGTTTCTTAAACTGACTGACATGAAGATTGACGGAAAAACGATTTGGATTACTGGAGCATCATCAGGTATTGGTGAAGCACTAACCTATCATTTGGAAAAAAGAAATTGCAAATTGATTCTTTCATCTCGAAAGGAAGATCAGTTGAATCATGTAAAAGGCAATTGCAAGAATCAAGAAAACATTCACATTTTACCCCTTGATTTATGCGATTTCGAAGGAATGCATGCCCATACAGAAAAAGCAATCGCAGCCTTCGGAAACATTGATATTCTAATAAACAATGCAGGGTTAAGTCAACGATCGCTGATATCAGAAACTAACTTTGATGTTTATAAAAAACTAATGGATGTCAATTACTTAGGTACTGTTGCGATTACAAAAGCTTTACTGCCTCATTTCATAGCAAATAAAAATGGCAAATTCGTTACAATAAGCAGTCTCATGGGTAAATTCAGTTCACCGTATCGTTCTGGTTATTGTGGAGCAAAACACGCTTTACATGGCTTTTTTGACGCATTACGATTAGAACATGAAAAAGATGGAATTGGTGTTACTATGATTTGTCCGGGGTTTGTAAACACCAACGTGGCACAAAATGCATTGACAGGAGATGGTACTGCTCAAAACGAGCAAGATGATGCAACTGAAAACGGATTAGATGTTTCTGTATTTGCGAACAAAATGATTCGAGCAATAGAAAGAGGGAAATTTGACGCTTATATTGGTGGTAAGGAAACAATGGCTACCTATCTGAGAATATTCCCGAAACTTTTACATAAAATCGTACTTCGAAGTACCGTTAGATAAGTTGATTATTTGAAATTAAACCAGAAACGAACACCTTCAGCGGTTTTATCAATATTCAAATTAGATTGTAATTGATTTACCAAACGGTTCATTAGACGAATACCCATTGATGATTTTGCCCTATCATCAGCTTCTTCAGACATTCCAACGCCATTATCAGTATATTCAAAAAAGCCTGGTTGGTCAGCAATTTTTCTTAAATGAATATAAATTTTACCATCATCATCACTATTAGGAAAAGCGTATTTGAAAGAGTTAGAGACCAGTTCGTTCAAAATAAGCCCGAAAGGAATTGCACGATCAATATCAAGTTCAACACCTTCAGCATCAATTGTAATATTTATGTTATGCCCGCCTTTTTTAAATACTGATTGAACACTATTAATTAAACTTTCAATATAGCCTTGCATTTCAATAACAGAAAGATCCTCATTTTGATATAATTTTTGGTGAATTAAGGCCATGGCCTTCACCCTACTCTTTCCTTCTTCTAGAGCTTCTATTGCTGCTTTACTTCGAGTGTTTTTGGTCTGTAGACTAAGTAAACTAGATACCATTTGAAGATTGTTCTTTACTCTATGGTGAATTTCTTTCAATAATGAATCTTTCTCAACCAAAGCATTTTCAATAATATGCTTTTGCTCTGCAATCAGCCTTTGGTTCTTAATACTCTTTAGATAGGCGTATACTAAACCAGCAAAACCAAGTAGAGTAAAAATCAATGAAATAAAGACCAATTGAATTTGATCTTCTTTTTCTACCATGGCATCTCGTGACTGCTCAAGTTCTGCTTTTTGCTGATCTATTCTCGATTTGGTATATGCTTTATCTTCCGCGATTAACGTAGCTCTTTGTTGGTCTTGAATTTCTGTTTTGTTAGCATTAATAGAATCACGTATTCTTCTTTCTTGTTTTAGGTAAGTGACCTCTTCTTTAAAATCACCTCGTTTATTATAATATGATCCTAAAAGTCTATTTTTTTTAAGTATGTTTTCTACAGTTCTTGGTCGAATATCTTCACTTAAATAATCTGTAAATTTTTTAAAATCACCAAGTTGTAAATAACACTCCGCCATAGTAAGTCTATTTTCGATAAAATCAGATGAAAATTTTTGTCTCTTAAGTCTCTTAATTTCAGTAATGCTATTTTCTAAATGAGGTATTGCCTCTTCATATTGGTCCAGTAAGGCATAACTCTTTCCAATATTTCCGTCTATAACAGCTTTTAGATTCTCACTTTCAATTAGCTGTTTTTTAGATTTTGTTTTGGTAACATCAATCAAATATAGATTGATCCAACTAGCAGCTTTATTGTAACGGTTTAAGGCAATAGGATAAGACTTGTCAAGCCTCAAGTAATTACCAACATTATTATCAAAGACAGCTTTTCCAAAATAATCATTGTCTTTTATATTCTTTTGCTCCTCTTCAATGTAATCATTCATCGCCTGACGATGAAGACCCAAATTAGAATAAATGTCATAGAACGCTACTTTTTCAGTAATACCAAGTTCTTTCTTTTCCTTTCGGATATCAATCTGTTCAGAATAGCGTTCTAATTTCGAGTAGGTTTGCTCCATTAAATCTAATAGAATGGTTTTCTCTTCTAAATCCCACGTTACTTTTAATTGATAAAGCTCTTTTGAAATCGCCAAACTCTTATCATAATCACCAATGTCAAAATAAATTTGAGATTGTACCGTCTTATAATAGTTAGATGATACCGTATCTTTTTGCTTTTCGGCATCATTCAAGTAAACGTTTACTTCATCTAACCAATCAAAACCAGAATTTTGATTGTATCTATTGTCTGTGTGAAAAAAAAACAAAAACCGTTCTTTAGCAGTTTTGGTAGTTTGAAATTCGCTAAAATAATTTTGGGTATTAGGAAAGCCTTCTTGAGCCGAAATGGAAGTTACGCAGAGGTATAGTAGTAAAAATAAGCTTGAGGCTTTGCCTAGAATTTTTTTCATATTAAAATTAGGTTCAAAACCAAACAACAGTTTGATATTGCTTTTTTGTTCAGGTAATCAAATGCTTTTGACTAGAAACATTCTATTTATAACGCTTAATTACCTAACCCATTGTTCTCATTAAAGGTCAATTGCCATATTGTAGATAAAACTATCGTGGATTATTCGATTAGCCCTAAATAATCAGGAGCCTAAACAAAAAAAGCCGTACAATATGTACACAGCCAAATCAACTAAATTCGATATTAAAAAGATAAGGTTTGGGAACCTTTTTATTGGTCTTTCAAAAGTATCATATTGCTTTTAAAAACCTAGCATATTGTTGTGTAACCCTTGATTTTTGTGGTGTAGCGCAAAATTAAGCAATAACCGTGTATTACATCGGTATTTTGTGCATTTCATCGGATTTTTAAAATTGCGTTTAAAAGGGCTGAATTTGGTTAAGATGCATAAAAAAAGAGGCCACTTTTAAAGTAGCCTCTTTTATGATTTTCTTATAAAAACAAGATTAAGAGTTCATTGCAGAAATGATAAACTCTTTAAAATCTTTAGATATAGGAATCAAATTATTATTGATCATAATATCTTTAGAATTGATAGCATCAATATGATCAACATTAACAATGTATGATTTATGTGCTCTGTAAAATTTATGTTTTGGTAATTTTTCTAAGTAATCTTTCAATGGCGAACGTACCAAAAATTTCTTATCTACCGTATTCACTTCTAAATAAACATTATCCGCTTTAATAAACTGAATGTCTCCGAATTGAATTCGATAATACAAATGTTGCTTTTTTACAAAAATTGAATCCTTTAAAACAGAATTAGACATTGGCACATCATCCTCTGTTGGCATGGCATTATTCTTTTCTTCACCAGTACCATAGGTGAAATTTGAAAGCGCAATCTCAATAGAGGTGAATAAATCTTGTTGCTCAAAAGGTTTTACCAAATATCCGTTTGGCTTTACCATTTTGGCATTTTCTACAGTAGCTCGATCTGAATTGGACGTCACAAAAATAAACGGAATATCATAATTTTCGCGAATATGTTTTCCTAAATCAATACCGGTTTTATCTGAAGCAAGGATAATGTCAATCAGCACAAGATCTACTTGTTGCGTTTTTAAGACTTCTACGGCTTGTTCATAGACTATGACATTGTCTACAATTTCATAACCAATCTCTTCAAGCATAGACTGCATGTCGTCTGCAATTATAACATTGTCTTCTACGATTAATATTCTAATAGGTCGTTCCAAGATCGTTGTGGTTTAGTGAGTTAGACTTCAAAATTACAATTAAATAAATGTTATATAAAACAAAAAGGACATTAGAAATGTACTTAACGCTAGTTTTTTTAATTCCGGATCCAATCGTTGAGGCACTTCTGTTTTATTTACTTTTAAAACATGTACTCCAATGGGGATAAAAGCTAATAACGGAATAAACTGATACCAGACTTCAAAATTAAAAACGATAAAAAGTAACATACTTAAGAAAGCTACTGCTATCAGTATATAATGATATACTTTTCCGTTTTCAATACCCATTTTTACAATGACCGTGTTTTTATTTGCTTTCTTATCTGATTCATAATCTCTTAAGTTGTTCAAATTAAGAACAGCTGTGCTAAGAGCGCCAACAGCAATTGCTGGTAACCAGGCATAAGCAGTAATAAACTTTGTATATAGAAAAAGAGAACCTAATACAGCTAACAATCCGAAAAAGACAAATACGAAAATATCGCCTAATCCTCTATAGCCATATGCTGATGTTCCAACTGTGTATTTTATCGCCGCCCATATACTTAGTGTTCCAAGAACGCCAAAAAGTATAAAATATTCTATTTGTTGAGTACCAAACGCAAAGTATATTAGTGTAGCTACTAAAATTAAACAGATTACTATTGATATTAGAATGCCTGTCTTAAGTTCTTTTCGAGTTAACAAACCGCTTTGCAATGCTCTTTTGGGCCCTACTCTATCTTCATTATCGGTGCCTTTAACCCCATCGCCATAATCGTTGGCAAAGTTAGAAGTTACTTGAAATCCAATTGTGGTTAACAAAGCAAGTATGAAAATTAGAAGGTCATTTTTTTCATAGAATCTAGCCAGAGCCGATCCAACGACAATGCCAGAAACTGAAAGTGGTAGTGTACGTAACCTAGCAGCATTAAGCCAAGCAGCAATTTTTGTCAAATTAGTAAGGATCTTCTATTTGTATTCTTTTACCTTCTTTATAGGAAGCGACAAAAGCGTCGTCAAAACCTATATCAACCAATTGCTTTCTGAAATTTTGAGCCTCTTGTAAAGTTTCAAAATTTCCTAAAGAATAAGAATAAAATGGATTTGTCTTTACAAATAATGTGTTTGTTAAAGCTTCAGAGGCAAGCGTAATATTATTATCTACAAAAGATTTAATTTGAACAGAATATACTTTTTCTTTATCGAGGAATTTTTTTGCTAAATAAAACTCATTAACCAAACTTAATTCTTCGTTTTGTTCTTTTAGGTTATCAATTCGAGTTTTGATTGCATCAAGACTATCAATAGAGACTAATAAATTGTTTTGGCTTTCAATATTTCCTCCACCACCTGTAGACAATCCAGCCGTAAAAGAAGTAATTGCAAGTGTACCTATTAAGAATAAACCAGTAATACCAGCAAGAACATTCCGCTGAATCTTACTTGATTTCAATTCCTTATTTTTTATCTTAATTTGATCTAAAAGACGTTCATTAATAATTTGCGCCTTGTCAATATCTTTGTGCAATTCGAGTAAATCGCTTTCTTCTATGAATGGCATTGAATTGAGTTTTAGGGGTATTCCTCTTTAAAGTTAGTTATTTTATCATGATGCATATGCTCTGAATAGCATCAATGTTGTAAAAATAGAATAAATCGTGGTCTATCAAAGAAAAAACGTTGTAAATGTTTCTACAGTAGGTTGATTTTCATTTGCTTATCGACGAAATGCATAGGTCAATTTATCCTGCTAATTCAAATAGCATGAATTCCATCAGGCTTTATTTCGATCTTACGAGCCTTATACAGGGTTCCCACGCCTTTTTTAAATGTTTTTTTACTCATCTGTAATTCTTCACGAATTAATTCAGGATCTGATTTATCATTCAAGGGTAAAAAACCGCCATGAGCAGTTAATGTCTCAAAAATTTTGTTAGCAGCTGGTTCTAGAATTTTTTCACCTAGCGGTTGTAAAGAAATATCAATCTTATTGTCTGAACGAATTTCTTTTATAACACCAGCCATTATATCGCCAATCGCTATTTTTTTAAAAACTTCATTATTATAAACTAAGCCTTTGTGTTTGTTATTAATAATAACCTCCCAGCCTAAATCAGTTTGACGTGTAATAATAAGTTCTACTTTCTCTCTAACTTTAACTGTAAGTTGGTCATTGCTAATGAATCGATCAATCTTATTTGATGCAACAAGGCGGTTACTTTTTTCATCCAAATAACAAAAAACAACATACCATTGCTTTTCTTGCATTTTACTTCTTTGTTCTCTAAAAGGCACCAATAGATGCTTTTCTAAATTCCAATCTAAAAATGCTCCGAACTCATTTACCTCAACTACTTCCAACAGTTGAAACTCACCAACGGTAATACCAGGTTCAAGATTAGTGGCTACCGGTCTTTCATCATAATCTAAATAACAAAAAACTTCAATTTTATCGCCAATTTCATACGCTTCTGGAACATATTTATTAGGTAACAAAATGTCATTATCTTCTTCATCACCTAAAAAAAGTCCGACACTTGTATGTCTTAATATTTCTAGTGTATTAAACTGTCCTAATGCTATCATGGCGCAAAAATACGGCGAATCAGGAACATAAAAAAAGCCGCTCTAAAAAGAATGGCTTTAAAATTTTATAAGTTTTAGTCTAAAAGTCTATTTATAAACAGACTCTTTTTTAAAATGCTTACATAACATGTAATAAACAACAGCTCTGTGCTTATTTCTGTTAGAAGAACCATATTTGTCCATAACAGCAGAAACACCTTCCATTAGTTTAGGACTATCACTCATCCCAAGTTTTTTCAATAAATAGTTCTTTTTCACAGTCTCTAATTCCTTTTCGTCAGAACCTGAAACTTTAGACGCGTCAATATTATAGATTGACGGACCTAATCCGATGGTTACTTTTGTAAGTAAATCCATATTTGCGCTTTCTCCAAACTTGTCTTTGATGTCAGCAGCGTACTTTGTAATCAAATCATCTCTTTTACTCATAATAGCTAGTGTTCAATATTAATGGTTAACAAGCCTCTAAGATATAAAATCGAAATAACCAAACAAAATTTTATCATTTATTATTCTAGGAGTTGAAACCTCGATCAACCTTGGGCGTTCGGAAGGTTCGTAAAAAGCAGAGGTCGCAAACTTTAAACTTTCTGAGCTATCAGAAAAAAAATAGTCAACGTTAAACAATTCGCAGAATTTTCTTACACTAAGACTATGTGTAGTTTCAAAAAATCTTTCAAAATTTGACGTTTCTTCTTTCCCCGGCAGTATTCTGAAGATACCTCCGCCTGAATTATTTACTACAATTATTCTTAAATCTGGTCTTAAATAATCATTCCATAAGCCATTACTGTCGTATAAAAAACTTAAATCTCCAGTAATTAATAATGTTGGAGCATCATTATAAATTGATGCGCCGATAGCTGTTGAAGTACTGCCATCTATTCCACTAGTACCTCTATTACAAAACACTCTCAAAGATGGTTTAATATCACAAAGTTGTGCATAACGCACAGTAGAACTATTAGCAAGCTGCAGTTGATATCCCTCAGGAATAGTCTTACTTATTTGATCAAACGCTAACATGTCAGAAAAAGGAATTTTAGCAACGTATGCTTCTCGCTTCAATTCGTAATTCTGTTTAACGTTTTTCCAATATGAGAAATAATCTGACTTCACTACATTTAGTAATGGACTAAATTGTTCAAAAAAACTATTAACCTTCATTTTAAAATGATGAGATAAAGAGAAAAATGTATTGTACACTTTCACCTCATCAACATGCCAATGATGTTTGGGTTTATACTCCCTTAAAAAAGCTTTTATTTTCTTTGAAACAATTAACCCGCCAAAGGTTAGTAATATGTCTGGCTGTAATTTCAAAAACCTTTCTTCCTTATTTTCTGATTTTTCAATCGGAGCAACAAGGCTATCAATGCTTGAGAAAAAGTTCGGATGATGAAG
>CALLIG010000168.1 GCA_938009735.1 uncultured Flavobacteriaceae bacterium | reverse complement strand
GGTATTCGTAGTTACAACCTAGCCAAAATGAGTTTCAATGAGCAATATCCTTTTTTGTATATGCTTTTAGCTCGAAAAAATTTAGACCAACCACTTACAACTTCGAACGATTCGCTAATAAAGTTCAATCAAAAGATTGGTAATAAGTATAAGGCTGGACTGGGGCTATCTTATTTAGCCAGTTATATTGGAAAAGAAAAGGTAGATCAAAGCATTAAGACCTTTTATAAATTTTATCAATTAAATCGTGTCAAAGTTCTTGACTTCGAATCAATATTAAAAAGGTCATCGGATAAAAATATTGATTGGTTTTTTAAGAATTATGTAGCAACGGATAGAAAAATAGATTTTAAAATTAAAAAAGTTGTAAAAACAGCGGATTCATTAACCATCACTCTTAAAAACAAAAAGGGAACTGTGGTACCAATTTCGCTTTTTGGATTAAAAAATGATTCGGTAGTCTCGAAGTATTGGTTTTCAGATATTCAAAAGGAAAAAACATTTACCATTCCTAGAAAAGATGAAGAACGACTAGTACTAAACTATGATTCTAAAATTCCAGAGTTTAATCAACGAGATAACTGGAAATCTTTAGGTGGATTTTTATCGAGTAATAAAAAATTGAAGTTTACTTTTTTTAGAGATGCAGAGAACCCCTATTATAATCAAGTGTTTTATGTTCCTGTAGTAAATTTCAATATTTATGACGGATGGACTCCAGGAATGAGGCTTTATAATAAAACCCTACTTGAAAGACCCTTTATATACGACTTCGCTCCTTCTTATTCATTTAGAGAAAAAGCTTTTGTTGGCTATGGAAAATTCATCTACAGAAAGTATTTAAGTAAAAGTGGGCTATACGTAGCCAATTACGCAATACGTGGATCAACTTCTCATTTTAATGTCAATTCGCGATATTCTACAGTCACTCCCTCGTTAAGCTTTGCATGGCGGCCAGAAAACCTTATTTCTAATAAAAGACAAGTCTTATCTTTCAGATACCTTAATATTTTTAGAAACATTGATGAAAGTCTGCCCGACTTAAGAAACGATATAGAAAGTCCAGATTATAGTGTTTTCAATATCAGATATTTTGATGTTGATAATAATATTCTAAACTATAAGTCGTGGTTCTTAGATTTTCAACAAGCTGGCAATTTTACCAAAATTGCAGCCGAGTTTGAATACAGAAAGTTATTTGATAACAACCGTCAATTCAATTTAAGGCTTTATGCAGGTAAATTTATTTGGAATAACACCAATTCTGATTACTTCAGCTTTGCTCTAGATCGCCCTACCGATTACCTTTTTGATTACGGGTATCTAGGTAGATCGGAAGATTCAGGGCTTTACAGCCAACAAATTATCATAGCTGAAGGAGGATTTAAATCTTTTCTAGATCAAAAATATCGATTTTCTAATGATTGGATTGCTACGGCAAATGCAAGTGTTAACCTATGGAGATGGATTGAGCTGTATGGAGATATTGGCGTTGTAAAAAACAAGGGGTTAAGTGAAAAATTTGTTTATGATTCTGGAGTCCGTTTGAACTTAGTTACCGATTACTTTGAGTTATATTTTCCGCTATATTCTAACAATGGCTGGGAAGTTTCACAACCAAATTATGGAGAAAAAATTCGGTTTATTGTTACTGTTAGCCCAAAAACTTTAACGGGTTTATTCACTAGAAAGTGGTTTTAGCCTATTGATGTATTCATAATAATATTTGCTCTGATTGTTGTTTTTATAACAGAAACGCATTAAACTTTCCTTTTTTTTATCAATAATTTAATGAAATTGCCTTTTTTGAGGTTGCAATCATCGATGTGAATAAGTACTTTTGCAGAAACCTTTTCGCCCTCCATGGATATATCTGCAAAGACAAGTAATGACATTTCATTTGAAGACTTCAGAACACAAATTCTGAATGATTTTGAGATCGCTACTTTGAGTAGAACATGCAGTCTAATGGGCCGTAAGGAAGTCATGACTGGCAAAGCTAAATTTGGGATTTTCGGAGATGGCAAAGAATTACCACAATTGGCCATGGCTCGTTCTTTTAGGAATGGTGACTTCAGAAGTGGTTATTATCGTGATCAAACATTTATGATGGCTTTAGGGCTGTTAAATCCGAAGGACTTTTTTCATGCTTTATATGCCACTACAGACATTGAAAAAGAACCAATGAGTGCGGGTAGGCAAATGGGAGGGCATTTCCTCACCACGAGCCTTAATGAAGATGGAAGCTGGCGTGATCTAACTGCACAAAAAAATAGTAGCGCTGATATTTCTTGTACGGCAGGACAAATGCCTAGATTACTAGGTCTTGCCCAAGCTTCAAAAGTGTATCGAAATCTCAAGAATTTTGACGCGTCCAAATTTTCTAAAAATGGAAATGAGGTTGCTTGGGGAACTATAGGAAATGCAAGCACGAGTGAAGGGCTCTTTTTTGAAACTATTAATGCAGCTGGGGTTATTCAAGTACCAATGGTAATAAGTATTTGGGATGATGAATATGGAATCTCAGTTCCAGCTAAGTACCATACCACCAAAGAAGATATTAGTGAGATTTTGGAAGGTTTTCGTAGAGATGATGAAACCAAAGGCTATGAGATGCTAAAAGTTAAAGGCTGGGATTATACTGCTTTAATGCATGCCTATGAGAATGCAGCTGACATAGCGCGCGAAGAACATGTTCCGGTAATCTTACATGTTACAGAATTAACCCAGCCACAAGGACATTCTTCTTCTGGTTCTCATGAACGTTATAAGAATGAAGCAAGATTAGATTGGGAAAAAGAGAATGATTGCAACAAACGGTTTAGAGAATGGATCATTTCATCAGGTATCGCTACTAATGAAGAATTAGAGAAACTCGAAAAGCAAATCAAAAAAACCGTCAGAACTGCAAAAAAAGAAGCGTGGGCTGAATATTTATCAACGCATCAAGAATTGAAGAAATCACTTATTCTTCTTTTAAATAATGCCGCAAACAATAGTCAAAACAAAGCTTTTATTGATCGATTAAAAAATGATCTGATCGCCACCGAGGAACCTATTAAAAAAGATTTAGCCAAAACTTCACGAAAAGCATTACGATACTTATTGGGTGAAAGTTCAAATGAGAAAAATGAACTTTTAGCATGGACTAACAAGTTCTTAAGTGACATGCAATCGAAGTACAGTATGCATTTGTACAATGAAACTACAACTAATGCAACGTCAGTTACACCAATAAAACCAGAATATAATAATACTGCAGAAAAGGTTGATGGAAGAGTAATACTTCGCGATAATTTTGATGCACTTTTTAGCAAATATCCTGAACTACTTGTTTTTGGAGAAGATAGTGGTGCAATAGGTGATGTAAATCAAGGCTTAGAAGGTTTGCAAGAAAAATACGGTAAGCTACGTGTAGCTGATACTGGCATTAGAGAATCTACAATTATCGGACAAGGCATTGGAATGGCACTAAGAGGTTTACGTCCAATTGCTGAAATACAATATCTAGATTATATTTTTTATGCGCTTACTACCTTAACTGATGATTTAGCAACTTTAAGATATCGAACTTTTGGAAAGCAAAAAGCACCGTTAATAGTACGTACTAGAGGGCATCGTCTCGAAGGCATTTGGCATTCAGGCTCGCAAATGGGAGGACTTATCCACGTTCTTAGAGGTATGTATATTCTTTCGCCAAGAAACATGACACAAGCGGCTGGTTTTTATAATACACTCTTAAAAAGTGATGAGCCCGCATTGGTCATTGAAAGTCTAAATGGATATCGTCTTAAGGAACCAAAACCAAATAATTTAGGCGAATTCTGTGTTCCGATTGGTGTGGTGGAAACTTTAAAAACAGGTACAGATATTACTTTGTTATCATATGGTTCAACACTACGGCTCGTTTTGAAAGCTGCAGAAGAGTTAAAAGAAGTTGGTATTGATGCTGAAGTCATTGATGCGCAGTCATTATTGCCTTTCGATATTAATCAAGAAGTCGTTGAAAGTATTAAAAAGACAAATCGCCTTTTGGTTATTGATGAAGATGTACCTGGAGGTTGCTCAGCCTACCTTCT
>CALLIG010000167.1 GCA_938009735.1 uncultured Flavobacteriaceae bacterium | reverse complement strand
CCGAGTCTTGGTGGGGTTACCTCAAAAACCTCTAAAGAATGGCTTCGAAACTTCATTCATGATCCTAAAAAAAGTATTGAAAGTGGTGATGAAAGATCTGAAGAGCTTTATGCTAAGTACAAAGTGTTTATGCCACCTTTTGAAACTATAAAAGGTGACGATTTAGAACACCTATTAGGCTTTATTCATCAATTCTCAGAAGCAGAAAAACGGAATAAAAAGAAACGACCAGGAGCCGTTACCAATCCTATTCCAGAGAAAATTCCACAATCTGATTTGACGCTAGTTATAGAAAAGCTTCTGACAGTTCCACCAAGTTCCGAAACAGCGCCTAAAGCTAGAATTAATAAGCTTTCTGCTATTAAAACGGAAAATGGTGAGCGGTTATTTATAGCAGACCTGCGCGGCAAACTACATGAGATAGTAGATTCAACTACAAATGTTTATCTGGATCTTAACTCGGAATTGAAAAAGTTTATTGATAACCCAGGATGGGGTACTGGCCTAGGCAGTTTTGATTTTCACCCTGAATTTCAACAAAATGGTCTTTTTTACACGACACATACAGAGCCAGCGAGAACTTTGAAAGCTGATTTTGAGATTCATGACAGCATTCCAACAAAATTACAATGGGTATTGACTGAATGGCAAACTGATAACCCAATTGCACAGAAGTTTTTCGGAAAACGGCGAGAGCTATTAAGAGTCGATATGGTCACGGCGGCACATGGTTTTCAGGAGGTTACCTTTAATTCTTTGGCTAAAAAAGGAGATGCAGAATACGGACTTTTATATTTGGGCATTGGTGATGGTGCCTCTGCTTTAAGAGGGTATTCTTTTCTTTGTGATACCCCTAGTAAAATATGGAGTAGTATCATACGTATTGATCCAATAGGGAGGAATAGTAGCAACGGGAATTATGGAATACCTAAGGACAATCCTTATGTTAATGACCCTCTTAAACTTGATGAGATATGGAGTAGGGGGTTTAGAAACCCACATCGTATTACATGGGATGAAAGCGGTAATGGTAATATGCTTGTTTCTAATATAGGGCAGCATAGTGTTGAGGAAGTTGATCTAGTAAAAAGAGGATCAGATCATGGCTGGCCCAATAGAGAAGGCACCTATGCATTCGATGTAGACGCAAACACCGAAGTAGTATATCCGCTTCCTGAAGGAGACTCTGGCTACGCCTATCCGGTAATTCAATTCGATCATGATGAGGGTAATGCTGTTTCTGGAGGCTTTGTATATCTAGGTTCCAAAATTCCACTACTTAAGAATAAATATGTCTTCGGAGATATTCCTAGAGGAACATTGTTCTATTCTGAAGCATCAGATATTATTGAAGGACAACAAGCTCCAATCTATAAATTGAGTCTAGAATTAAATGAAAAACTAACCAGCTTAGCTGAAATATCTGGGGATCAAAAAGTAAACCTTAGATTTGGCAAAGACAGCGCGGGAGAGTTATTCATTTTTACAAAGAGCAACGGAATAGTCTACAAAGTTATTGGTTGCAAGTCTGTTAGCAAACTTCAATAAGAAATATACTTTCAATCATCGTAGGTATTGCAATGGTCTTTTCTATCTTTGCAAAATGTTCAAAGACGATGTTTTAGCATTAGTTGAGAAGGGAGAAATGCTTCCGTTGATGGAAGAGTTTTATACCATTCAAGGGGAAGGTTTCCACAAAGGCACAGCTGCCTATTTTATTCGCATTGGTGGTTGCGATGTTGGTTGCCATTGGTGTGATGTAAAGGAAAGTTGGAATGCTGATCTTCATCCGCCAACATCCATAGAACATATAGTAACCAATGCTGCCAAGTATTCAGATACCATTGTAATTACAGGAGGAGAACCACTTATGTGGGATATGGTTCCGTTGACTAGCGCTTTAAAAGCAAAAGGCTTAAAAACACACATTGAAACTTCAGGGGCTTATAATTTATCTGGTACTTGGGATTGGATTTGTCTTTCTCCTAAAAAGAACAAACTGCCCTTCGGTAAAATTTATGATGAAGCTCATGAACTAAAGGTGATTGTGTACAATAAACATGATTTAATTTTTGCTGAAGAACAAGCGGCTAAAACAAACAAGGATTGTATTCTGTATTTACAGCCTGAGTGGAGCGTATCAGACAAAGTAGTTCCGTTAATTGTAGATTATGTAATGCAAAACCCTAAATGGAAGGTTTCTTTGCAAACCCATAAGTATTTGAATATTCCATAGCGTTAAATTTCGTGATAGTACTTATCTATGTTCTTCCAATAGCCTGAAAACATCCATCTCACTCTTGCATATAGGACATTATGGATGAACTGCTTGAAGCTATTTCTACTTTGAATTTTTTTGATAATGTTAGCAACGAACTCGTCTTCATTAAAGCCTGACCATACGCCCACTAGATATACTAAATTTGTATACAAAACAGGAAATACCTCTTCTTTATCAATCTGTTTTGCCTGAGCTAGAGAATAGGGGCTTTCTTTGATTTTCTTTGCGATATGTTTAAAATCAGTTTCGTCAAG
>CALLIG010000166.1 GCA_938009735.1 uncultured Flavobacteriaceae bacterium | reverse complement strand
TGTTTGTTTTTTATATTCCTATTGACATATATACGATAGCGGCAAAAACACCACCAGCTATGGGGCCTAAAACCGGAATCCAAGCATACCACCAGGCACTACTTCCTTTTCCGGGTATAGGTAATAGCGCATGCATAATTCGTGGTCCTAGATCACGAGCCGGGTTTATGGCGTACCCAGTTGGTCCACCTAAACTTATTCCTATTGCTAAAACTAAAAGTGCAACTGGCAATGCGTTTAATGAACCTAAGGATATTGGTCCGTCAGTATCATTTCCTCCGGCGATATAAAAGATGGCTAGAACAAAGGCGAAGGTTGCTATGAACTCAGTCAAGAAATTCCAAAAAGGGCTTTTTATTGCCGGGGTGTTGGCAAAACTTCCTAAAATTGCTCCTTGATCTTCTGTTGCATCATAGTGCTTTTTATATGTAAGCCAGACTAAAGTTGTTCCGGTCATGGCACCTAAGAATTGTGAAATAATATAACCTGGCACCAAACTCCATGCAAACTTTCCGGCGGTTGCAAAGCCAATAGTCACAGCAGGGTTCAAATGCGCTCCACTTACATCAGCGGCAACAAATACGCCAACAAAAACGGCCATTCCCCATCCAATAGTAATTCCAACCCAACCAGCATCACCACCATAAGTATCTTTAAGGCTTACATTGGCAACAATACCATTACCGAGTAGTATGAGTAATGCAGTTCCGATAAATTCAAATAAATATGCTTCCATGTTTGTTGGTTAAATCTTTAATTTATAAAATTTATTAGTCAATAATTGTTTGGTAAACGAATTGACGAAATTTCTTTTCATAATGTCCGCTATATGGCTGAATTTGAGTCATTAAAATAGCTATCATTTCTTCTTTAGGGTCAATAAAAAAGTAGGTGCAATAAGCGCCACCCCAGTAAAACCTACCAACAGAATCTGTACTTTGACTAGCGGCTACATCTTTGGTGACACCAAAACCTAATCCAAAACCTTGCCCAGGTCCTTGTGGTATTTCACCAATCTGATTCATTGTCATGATTTCTACTGTTTTTGGGCTCAGATATTGTTTGCCATTAAAGCTACCTTTATGTAACATCAACTGGCAGAACTTTAAATAATCGCCTGCCGTAGAAAAAAGGCCATGTGTTCCGCCAAAGACTGTATTGCCTTCAATAGGAAGCTGCTGCGCAGAGTTCATCATTTTACCTTCAGCATTATAATTATGTACAGGTCCCCAATTTTTTTGATTTTCTTTAGCTATGTTATAACCCGTATGCTTCATTTTTAAAGGATCGAAGATACGTTGTTGCAAGAAGTCAGCAACGTTCATACCTGAGAAATGCTCAATGAGCAAGGCAAGAACATCAGGTGATGCACTATAGGACCATTTTTCCCCTGGTTGAACAACAAGAGGTAAACTAGCTAAAGTGTTTACGCGACTTTCGATATTCTTTTGAGGTTCAAAGTATATCGCTTTTGCAATAGCATTGTCTAGTTCGGTTCCCGCAAGACCATGTGACAATCCAGCGGTATGCGTTAATAGATGATGAATAGTTATCTCTTTGCTTGCAGGCTCTGTCGCTCCTTCTAAACCTACTGTAACATCTTTGGCTACTTTAGAATCTTTAAACTGTGGAAGATATTTAGAAACCGGGTCTGAAAGAAAAAAATGCCCCTCTTCATACAGCATCATAAATGCAACGGTCACAATGGGTTTAGTCATTGACATCAGATGCAGAATTTGATCTTCTTGCATCGGTGTTTTATCTTTTATGTTTGCAAAGCCGTAAGCCTCTTTATGAACCAATTCTCCTCTTCGCATGATATAGGAAACAGCTCCGGGAATTTTCCCTTCTTTTATTTCATTTTTTAAGTATGCTTCATAGGTATTTAACCTTTCTTCAGATACTCCCGCCTTTTGATAGTCAATATTAATTTTTTGCTGACCTTGTAGCGAAGTAGATGTAATCAGTAAGAATAGGCAAACAAAAACGGAAAGGTTTTTTTTGGTCATTTTGAATACGTTTAAATGTTGACGAACTAATTGTTCTAACTTGATAGTCTACAATATAAATACTTTTTCAACTATTATAAAATAACATTCGCTTTTCAACATTATTTTTGAAGCGTAATTGGTAAAAAGTCATATTTTCACAGGAGCAGCGGTGTTTTTATTAAAGTTTTATTTAACTTAGAGGGCATATAACTAAACCCTTAAAAAAAATTACCATGACCGACAGAGAACAGAAATTATCAACTTTGAAAGCGACCGCAGTAAAACAATTGAATGAATGTGGAATTTCTAGCATCGATAACGATAGACTAGACGGTTATGTAAATAGTCTAAAATCAATGATCGATAACAAAGATGCGACCTTAGTCTCAGGTAAGGATAAATCAGAATTAGATACCGTATGTAGAAATTTTGTTGCTAAGAAATTAGGAGTAACTGATAAAGAAAAAGCAATGGCTGCTGTAACTAAAGTTGCAGAAAAAATGTCTGGTATTCGAATGAAGGCTAGACCAGCTTTTTACTACTTGGTTGCTGAAGAATTAAGTTAGTAAACTTTACACATTTCTTGAATTACAAGATGATTAAGAAGACCTTCATATATGGAGGTCTTTTTTATTTGCAACAATCGCTGTACATTTAACTATACTTTTTTAAAGTAAAAACCAGCCAACTTTGTACTCATGACTAATTTAAGATTTGTTTTTCTTTTCTTTATATGTAGCTTTTTTTCTAATGCACAAGATCAAGTTAATATTGCTGATATAAGTACACGTCCTACGGCGAAGGCAGAAGCACTTGAAAGTAGTCCAACAATAGACGGCGAGGTTATAGATGATGGTATTTGGAAAACAATAGCACCATTAAGCGAACTAAGTCAAGCACAACCTAATTTCGGAGAACCAGCATCTGAAAAGACAGAGATCAAGGTTGCATATACTTCATCCGTTTTTTATGTTTCTGTAGTCTGTTATGATTCGAATCCAAGAGGTCTGGTGGTCTCTGACGCTCGTCGTGATGCCGATCTAGATAATACTGATGCTTTCCTTTTCATTTTAGATACCTATAAGGATGGTCAGAACGGTTTTATATTTGGCACCAATTCTTTGGGGGTTGAGTATGATGCTCAGGTAGATAATGAAGGGCAAGGAAATTTTAATGCCAATAGACAACAAGGTGGAACTATAGGAGGCTTCAATTTAAACTGGGATGGTGCTTGGGAAGTAAAAACTAAAGTAGGTGATTTTGGCTGGAGTGCTGAATTTGCGATTCCATTAAGAACTTTACGGTTTCAGTCTGGTAAAGATTGGGGAATCAATTTTAGAAGAAATATTCGTAAAAGCAATGAGATTGCCTATTGGTCAGAAATGCCATTAGGTCTTGATTTGAAAAGACTTTCATTGGCAGGTACTTTGACAAATCTTGATTTACAAAGTCCCGGAAACTTAAAGCTTATTCCTTATGTTTTGACCCGCTTCGATAAAGATAATACTGCTGATGATACCGATTATCAAACCGGTTTTGAGGTAGGTGGCGATATTAAATATAGTGTAACCCCAAGTTTAACACTTGATCTTACGTATAATACTGATTTTGCCCAAGTTGAGGTTGATGATCAACAAGTAAATCTAGATCGATTCAATCTCTTTTTTCCTGAGAAAAGACCTTTCTTTTTAGAGAACGCTGGCTTGTTTAGTGTGGGTAGCCCTGGTGAAGTAGATTTGTTTTTTAGTCGCCGTATTGGTATTGGAAATAATGGTAACATAGTGCCGATAATAGGTGGTGCAAGGGTATCAGGAAAGTTAAATCGTACCAATGTGGGTCTTTTGAGCATGTGGACAGAAGAGGTAAGTGATAAGGGAATTGAAGAGAATAATTTCACCGTGGCTAGGGTGAATCATGAGTTTAAAGGTCGATCTGCTTTAGGCGCTGTGATTATAAATAGAGAAGGCTTACAATCGGATAATAATTACAACCGGACTTTCGCACTTGATGGGAAACTAGGCTTAGGTAGAAAGGCGAGAATGTCGGGCTTCTTTTCAAAAACCATTGACCCTAGTAAACGAATTGATGCACATTCCTTTAAATTTCAAACCGATTATAATTGGAATAATTGGGAAATGAGAGCGGGTTATACCGAAGTAGGAGAGGGCTTTAACCCTGAAGTTGGATTCTTACTACGTTCTGCCTTCAAAAAGCCAGAAGGATTGGTATTATATCATTTACGACCCAAAAATCCAGATGCTAAAATATTAGAATATAGACCTCATATTTCATATCGAGGCTATTGGAATTTTGATGGTTTTCAAGAAACAGGTTTTTTACACGTAGACAACCATTTTGAGTGGAAAAGTGGGATTGAACTGCATACAGGAGTGAATTTCACAACCGAAGGTGTTGTTACACCTTTTGATATTTCTCGCGGAAAAAATGTTGTGATTGACCCAGGAGTTTATAAACATAGCGAAGGACAAATTGTGTTTTTCACCAATCAGAGTAAACCGTTTTCTGTAAATCTAAGATCAGTTATTGGTGGTTCTTTTGGTGGAACACGTTATGTTGAAAGTATTACCGGTAGATATAGAGCAGGTGACAAGTTTAATCTTGCAGCAACTTTTTTATATAATAATTTTCAACTACCAAATGGTGACTTTACTGCAAATATTTTACGAACCCAAATGACTTATTCTTTTAAACCTAATATTTATTTACAAGGACTAGTACAACATAATACTACAGATAAATTATGGGCAGCAAATATGCGTTTTGGATGGTTGCAGCAAGCAAACACGGGGCTCTTTGTGGTTTGGAATTATAACCTTCAAGACGGAGACCCTCTTAATAATAGTTTTATTATTAAGTATACCCGGATCTTTGATTTGGTGAAGTAGAAATTTTTAAAATCAACTTTTATGAAAAAATTAGCCGCGATAATTAGTGTAATGATTCTTTTAATTTTTATGGTTTCCTGCTTTGAAACAGCCCAGGAATGGAATGTATTGTTTTCGGAGGATGGAGATGATTGGGTTGCTAATGGTGATGCAGAATGGAAATTTGTCAATGGAGAATTGGTAGGTAGTTTAGATAATGGTGCGGGATTCGTAATGACTA
>CALLIG010000165.1 GCA_938009735.1 uncultured Flavobacteriaceae bacterium | reverse complement strand
TGAAAATGAAGAAGCAAAAGCTATGCTCTTATCGGTCTGGGATAGTAAAAACAAAGAATCTTTGAAAATTGATTTATGGACAAAAGATATGCCTGTTGATGAGATGAAAATCTTTTTTCATCAAACCTTGGTTTCACTTTCTGATACCTTTATGAAGGCCACCCAAGATGAAAAAATGACCGCAACCATGAAAGATTTTTGTGCTTATTTTGAAGAGAAGTTGGGATTGAAATAAACTTGTAAATAATTGATTTTTAATTTGTTTGTTGAGTTTTATAACAAAACCAGACCATAATTTTCAAAAATTATTATTTATTAGTAGCAGATGTTTTTATCAATTTGATTCATTCAAAATGCTACTCAAACAAATGGCTTTTTTGACAGATGTCGTAGATTCTTTTTTCCTAAAATTTACTTCTGAATTTGTTTTAAAGATTAATAATCTCCCGAAGAAAACATAGAGTGCATAAAATAATATGCAACAACGATGTCATCTGAAATTTTCAAGATGAAAGTTGCATATAATAAGTCAAATTCTAATACACAAATATTAGCTTTTGAAGAGGCGGCAGGTTAAATCGTGTTTTCTTTCTTGCGTAACATATCAAATGACACCCTTTATTGACTTATATAGCGAGAATACTTTTGCTTATATCACCTTGTACCTGTGATGATTATTTTCATTCTATTAAAAAGCATTGCTATTGCCATAATCTACTGCGGAATACACACGCAATTCTCTTTGCAAAGCTCAAAGTTTATCAATATGTGTTTGCTAAACTTAAGAGGTATTTGTTAACTTAGAGTGTATATTAGAAATAAATATTAATGGCGAACAATTTTGAAAATAAAGTTGCGGTAATAACAGGGGCAGCATCAGGACTCGGTTATGCTATAACTAAGCAATTAGCCGAATTTGGGGTAAGATTAGCCTTGTTGGATACGAATAAACAAGAACTTTTAAAGGTGAAAGCGCTGCTGAAATGTGAAAGTGAAATCTACTCGATTGATATAAGCAAAGAACAGCAAGTCAAGGCCGCTATTGGTGATATAAAAGAAAAATTCGGAGCTATTCATATTTTAATCAATAGCGCTGGTATCACAGGTAAAACGAATATTAAAAGCCATGATGCGGAGACAGAGAATATTAAATCGGTGATGGATGTAAATTTTATCGGAAGTTTTTTAACTAGTAAATATTGTATACCAGTAATGCTAGAGCAAAATTACGGACGCATTTTACATATTGCTTCTATTGCGGGCAAAGAAGGAAATGCCGGTATGATAGCTTATTCTGCATCTAAAGCCGCTGTAATTGCCATGACTAAAGTACAGGGAAAAGAATATGCAGAAACAGGCATTACTATTAATGCCTTAGCACCAGCTGTTATTCAAACAGCAATGGTTGATCTCATGCCTCAAAAACAGGTGAAATATATGACCGATAAAATTCCAATGAAGCGATGCGGAACGCTAATTGAATTTTCCAACATGGCCACTTTTATTGTTTCCGACAAAAACAGTTTTACGAACGGATTCACCTTTGACTTATCGGGCGGCAGGGCCACGTATTAATCTATTTTAATAAACCCCAATGGAAACAAATACAATAGATACAAAAGAAATTACTATTGGCATAGTTGGGCTTGGTTTAATGGGCTGCAGCATTTCTACTTGTCTTCTTATAGCTGGGCACCCTGTCATTGCGGTGGCGCCAATACCAGATGATTTGGTTCATGCAGAGAAAAGGATAAAAGCGCATTTAAGAAAATCGAAGGAAGAACAATTGATTGTCGGGGAGCTTGAAACATATTTCAATAATTGCACTATTACAGAAGACTATACGCAACTCAAAGATTGTTATTTAGTCATTGAATGTACCCTTGAGCATTTAAATATCAAAAAAACGGTGTACCAAAAAATTGAGGCTGTTGTTGCTGATTCGTGTCTGTTGGCTAGTAATACTTCGGCTATACCGATTACTATTTTACAAGAGCAGACAGAACACCCGAGTCGTTTTTTTGGTTTGCATTGGGCAGAACCCTCTCATGTTTCACGGTTTTTAGAAATCATTTGTGGGGAGCAAAGTGATGTACTATTAGGGGAGTCATTATACGAATTGTCACATTGCTGGGGTAAAGAACCAACGCTGGTACGAAAAGATATTCGAGGCTTTATTACCAATCGCTTGATGTATGCGATGTACCGTGAAGCAATTCATTTGGTAGAAAATGGGTATGCGACTGTAGCGGATGTGGATAGAGCTTGTCGCAACAACGCAGGTCATTGGATGACATTGGTTGGTGTTTTTCGCTGGATGGATTTGACCGGAGTGCCAGCTTATCACACAGTAATGAAAGATTTATTCCCAACACTTACAAACACTACAGAAGTTCCCAAACTGATTGATGATATCGTAAAAGATGGCGGAAAAGGGGTGTCAAATGCGAAAGGATTTTACAACTATACTCCTGAAGAGGCGGCAGCCTGGGAAGAAACTTTTATGGAATTTAGTTATGAGATACGAAAGCTTGCTGCTAAATATCCTGAAGATGTGGTACAGCAAAGAATAAACGCCAAAAATAAAAAAATGTGAGTACTAATAGCTAGCACAATTATATCAGACTCATCTGTAAACTTATTTTTGCGAGCATTTATTGTTTCACATGTTTTGTTGATTTTCTGTTGTAAACTATTAGTAGTGAGGTTATAGTAAGTTTACCGTATATTTTAATTGAATAAAGTTTTAGGATCCACGATAGGTTGAGCCTCTTTCAAAATCACCTATACAAACAATAACAATATAGTTAGTAAAAAGCCACCAATAGCAAAGTACATTCCCTTTCTAAATATTGGCATTTTAGGTGTGTACATCCAAAAGGCGGAAAACACAAAAAAGAGCAGAGACGCTCCAAAGAAAATGTTTAAAAAGTATATGGGGCTATCTGTGGTTGCTTTGTGTAAGTGTTCCATTTTGTCAAGAACATAAGGGAGCTCCATTTTCTTAGTTGTAGCTAGTCCAGTTTTCACATTGTAATTTCCATTTTTAAAAAATAAAACGTCGCCTTCTTTCTTATCCACCTTTACACCCTTTTTAAATTTCGGGCTCAACTCATTTGCGGTCAAATTCGGCTCGAGTTGTCTTTCAGTAATAACTTCATTTTTCAAGAAATCTGTGTTTCTATAAATCATGATGATACCACTTAGCGCATATACGAACATGATGCCTGATAAAAAAAAGCCTAGGTATCTGTGAA
>CALLIG010000164.1 GCA_938009735.1 uncultured Flavobacteriaceae bacterium | reverse complement strand
CAATTTTCTCTTGGGCTTTTATTCCTGCAAAACCTGAAACAGGCTTGTTTTGGTTTTCTTCCAAATACACCACATTACCGCTTTCTAGATACTCATAAGAATCAGCCCCTAATTTTAGAGTGAAATAAGAATTAGAATAGCCATACCCTAGCGGGTGCGTATTATCAACCTTAGTTTTGAAGATGGCACCGGTAATGGCACTTTTCATACGTTCACGCTCAGAAGCGTCATACGACTGAACTGAAAAAACGCTGTCTTTCGTCTCTTTCTTTGCCTTAATAGCAAAACCTTCTTTGCCAGAAAGAGATTTTACGGCACTACCCATAGCAATTAATTTACCGCCATTACTGACCCATTCTTTAAGAGCCGTACGTCTTTCTGAAGTCATAAAACTTTGGTAGCCCCATCCGCCTGGTAAAATCAAAACATCATATTTTGAAAAATCAACACGATTCATATAATCGGTATCAATAACTGCAATTGGGTAATTCAATTGTTGTTCGAAAAAGTGCCAGACTTCACCAAATCGCAAGGTAGAAGTAGGAGAGCCTGAGAGAATGGCAACTTTTACATCATCAACCATTTGCACGTAATCTGAGCCGAAATCTTTACCGCTATCTACAAAACCAGTTCGAACTGCTGTTAACTTAGCCTTATGCTTATTGGTAATATCAGTTAAATTTTTGATGAATGTTTTATGATGTTTGTTATCAGACTGCGTAATAATAAGGCTACCTCGCTTATGCATTTGTCCGTCAATAGCAAAAGGCTTTTGCGCGTATCGCACTCTTATTTTAGCTTTTAATAATTCCGCCAGAAAACGAGCATCATTCATACTGTTCCAATCAGAGACATAAGCATAAGTGCCTTCGGTTATAACGCTTCCATTTAGCGTATTGACTGTAGTATTATCTGTAACTGCATTGATTTTTGATTCTGAGGCAATAGCGTTTAAACCATATGCGTAAGGCAATGACCATGCGGTAATATCATAAGTCAGCGAATCACTTAATTTCGCATTAGGTTCAAATAGTACTTTAACCAAAGTGCCCTTGGGCTGATCAGTATGAACAATTAAGCTCTTTTTATTTAGCGATAGATTTTGTGTTTTTCCTGTCGAATACGAATAACCTTTGGCATTGCTTTGATTGCCCCATTGGTATTCAATATTATGCTGTTGCAACAAAGTGGTAAGTGCATCTATATTATCTTCATTACCATTCAAGGCGTAACTTTTATATTTAAAGCTCTTCTTCGCATAGAATTTTTTAAACTCATTGTTCAGTTTCTGCGCATTTTTAGAAGCTACTTCAACTGTCGAAAGTCCTGTAGTGTGATGATGTGCAATACGATCTTTTAAGGTTAGCGTGTCGCCAATACTGGTTTTGACACCTAAACCTGCGCGGCCGCTACCGCCTTGCTCATAGGTCATGCCAATACCACCATTATACATAGGGTAGGTGTCTCCGTAGCTAGGGTATAGCAAATCAAAAACTTCTTTGGTGAAATAAAACCATCCATTAGCATCAAAATACTTGGCGTGGTTCTTACCAATCGTTACCTGAAAATCTCTTTGAAAATCTGTAATAACCTCATGAAAAGGTTCCGCTGCCGGAGCAAAATAATAAGGGTTGTCAACGCCCTGTTCATGAAAATCAACATGTACATGTGGCAACCATTTGTTAAAATATTTTAAGCGCTGCTGACTCTCTACTTGAGTTAGCCAGGCCCAATCTCTATTCAAATCAAACATATAATGATTGGCTCTACCGTTTTGCCAACCTTCATGATGCTCCTTACTATTTGGGTCTACATTATTTGGTGTATTTTTAGTTTGATTGTACCAGTTCACATAACGGTCTCGTCCATCAGGGTTAATACAAGGGTCTATTAAAACCACCGTATTTTCTAAATAGTCAGATTTACTGGTCAATAAATCATAGATGGTTTGCATAGAAGCTTCTGTACTTACACTTTCATTACCATGCACATTATAGCTCAACCAAACAATGGCTTTTGAAGGCTCACCTTCGCCAACGGTATTTTTTAAATGTTCTTTACGTATGGTTTCAAGATTCTTCATATTATCAGCTGAAGAAATGAAGGCAAGTAGCAAGGGCCTACGCTCATTTGTTTTGCCATATTCTTGTAATTGCATACGGTCTGGTGCGACTGATGCTAAATATTGGTAGTAGTCAACAACTTCGTGGTGTCGTGTGAATTGTGTGCCTAAATCATAGCCTAAAAATTCAGATGGCGGTTTTAGTTCTTGAGCAATACCGATGCTAACACTTAAAAATAAAATGGAGAGTAGTAATTTTTTCATACAAATACGTTTGGTTTTGAGCGAAAGGAAAGATAGGGATTATTGCCAATTCTTGCCACTAAAAATCTTTGATTTGCATTGTTTTTTGGATGAAGTGTATGCGTAATTAACGTATTTTTAGCAATAGTAAAATTTCAAGTGTTTTATATTTACAAGTATTTTTATTTGATCTATGGATATTGACTGTTTACCCTTCCACAAAACCGGATATTTTTCAACTTTAATTTGTGATTATTTAGAGCAAAAAGATGAATTAAAACCGTTTTATAATCGTTTTCCAACACTTGATAATTTCGAAGGCCAAATTGAAGAAAAGGCAAACAGTTTTCCTGATGCCAATCGTGAGGTATTATATACTTCGTTGCAGAATCAATATGCTAATACCAAAACTTCAAAAAAGACTGAAGAGCATATCAAGCAGCTTAAAGAACCCATCACTTTTACTGTAGTTACTGGGCATCAGTTGAATCTTTTTACAGGACCCTTATATTTTTTATATAAAATAATTTCTACTATCAATCTGAGTTTAGAGCTCAAAAAGAAATATCCGAAATACAATTTTGTGCCTGTTTATTGGATGGCGACCGAGGATCATGATTTTGATGAAATCAATTATTTTAATTTCAAAGGAAAGAAACTACGGTGGAACAGAACAGCTTCAGGTGCTGTCGGACATTTAAAAACAGACGGACTTCAAGAAGTTTTTCAAACCCTAGCCCATGAAATAGGAAGCAGCACCAATGAAGAGAAATTAAAAAGTCTTTTTGAGGAAGCTTATCTAAAACATGATACGTTAACGGAAGCTACTCGCTATTTAGCCAACGAACTTTTTGGCGATAACGGATTGGTTATTGTCGATGGTGACGATGCTGATTTAAAGCGCTTGTTGATTCCGTATGCGAAGCAAGATATATTTGATCAAACATCTTTTCATAAGGTTTCAGAAGCAGCTGAAAAGCTCGGTGCAGTATCAAATGCTTATACTATTCAAGTGAATCCGCGTGAGATTAATTATTTCTATTTACGAGACGGCATTAGAGAACGTATTATAGCTAATGGCGATCAATACGCCGTAGTTGATGCAGATTTTACATGGAGCAAAATTGAACTTGAAAAAGAACTCAATGATTTTCCAGAGCGATTTTCTCCTAATGTGATTGCACGTCCTTTATATCAAGAAGTTATTTTACCCAACCTCTGTTATATTGGTGGGGGAGGAGAATTAGCATATTGGCTAGAATTGAAAACGATGTTTGAAGCGATGCAGGTACCTTTTCCGGTATTGCTCTTGCGAAATTCTGCTTTGGTAATTACAGAGAAGCAAAGTGGTAAGCTAGAAAAAATGGAAGTTTCTATACCAGATCTTTTTCTCAAGCAGAATAGTTTTATCAATAAGAAAATACGAAGTATTTCAAATATTGATATTGATTTTTCTCCGCAAAAAGAATTGCTAACAGAACATTTCAAACAACTTCATGAATTGGCAGCGCAAACAGATGCTTCTTTCTTAGGTGCCGTTAAAGCGCAAGAAGTGAAGCAACTAAAAGGCTTGGCGCATCTTGAAAAAAGATTGCTAAAAGCTCAAAAACGAAAATTGAAAGATCATGTGGTTCGCATGACTGAAATTCAGAATGAACTGTTCCCAGGACAGTCGCTACAAGAACGGAATTTCAATTTTTCAGAACTCTATTTAGAATATGGTGATGATCTTATTACCGCTCTTTTTAAAGCATTAAAACCCTTATCAGGTGAATTTACGATCCTAAAACTATAGTTTGTTAAGCGCTATTTTTCAAAAGAAAATAAGGTTCCTAGCAATTGTTAGTGGGTTGGCTATTGTTGTCATAAGTCTGATGAAAAGTGCCATGGAACTTGAAGATGCAGAGCAAGCATATTATTCGCAATGGTTGCGATTAGGGTACGATGACCAGCCTCCGTTATATACTTGGTTACAAGTAGCTATAAATAAATTTTTTGGGGTTTCTAAAGTGTCATTTGCGTTGCTGCGGGCAGTTATTTTTTCTGCAATTCTTTTGCTTTTTCACCAATTTGCCAAACAGTTGTATTCTAATCGCGCAAAGGCATTAAGTGTTGTTTTGGCTTTGGTACTGATTCCTACGTTTATTGATTTTACTTTTCGTCGCCTATCACATACAGCACTTTTGTGTCTGATTGTTGTGGCTACCTATTATTGCATTCATAAACTCATTAAAAATAAATCTTCCTTGAATTATATGTTGCTAGGTTTAGCAATTGGCGTGGGGGTACTTATTAAATATAACTACGCCTTAGTATTAGCAGCTTTAGTGACAGCACTAGTTTTTGATGAAGAACTGAGAAAGGTGTTTTTTAATATTCGAATCTTATGGGTGCTTCTGGTAGCTGGTGTTCTTTTGACACCTCATTTAATTTGGCTATTTGGCGATGCTGGTTTTGTTGAAGAATTGCTAACAAGCATTGCAACTAAAACAGAAACTTCTTCTAAAGGTATTCTTGTTGTTTCGCCCATTTTATCATTTCTATTGACATTTATAAAACTCTTTTTACCGCTATTGGTTATAGGCCTGGTGCTTTTTGTAAAGAAAAAGTTGAGCATAAAGCGGGTAGAAGCTTCTCAAAATTGGATTCAAAATGTATGTTACTCGCAGCTTATCGTTTTAATTCTGGTATTTATAGTCATGGATGTGCAAAAAATTGAAGCCAGATGGATGCTGCCACTATGCATCCCTTTTCTAGTTTTATTGCCTAATTATTTAGATACTACAGATCTAAAGAAATGGAACCGCGTTGGTTTTTTTCTATTTCTTTTTTGCATTTTTTTTCAAGTAGTTCGAACACCGATAGAGAAAGCTTTGAAAATTCCGTCATCGGTACATTATGGTTTTGAACAAGTATCTGAGAAATTACAAACGGACTATGCTACTAAGCAATGGTTTTTACCCGATGTTACGTATGCGGGTAATATTAGATTATTAAATCAAGATCGTGAAGTGTTTGCTTTAGACGATTTCTCACTCCCTGTTAATGAATTGAATACAGCAGAAGGCGTTTTTATT
>CALLIG010000163.1 GCA_938009735.1 uncultured Flavobacteriaceae bacterium | reverse complement strand
TTCACAGCATTTACCGTAACCGTTTCTTTTTTAAATCCTTTTCCAGTTTTTGTGGTGAAGGATTTTGTTAGATTATCTATTTGAATCATTTAGGTAGTTTGTTTGAATACTCTTTGTTAGTTACGAAAATCTAAAAATGTTACAGTTTTAGGATGATTTAATTTTAAATCTGTCAAAGTAGAAGTACCAATGAATGTTTTTGAATTGAATGATAGTTGTAATTTAGCAAGCATCTTGTAATAGATGATTATTTTTAGTCTTTATGAATTCGAATGCAAATTATAGTCAGCTTATTAAAACCGAAGCCAAACGTCTCGGTTTTTTGTCATGCGGAATTTCCAAAGCTGATTTTTTAGAGGAAGAAGCACCACGTTTAGAGAATTGGTTGAAAAAGAACATGAATGGTGAAATGAGTTACATGGAGAACCATTTTGATAAACGATTAGACCCACGTTTATTAGTAGATGGTGCTAAATCGGTAATTTCTTTACTGCTGAATTATTATCCCGAAGAAACCCAAACAGATGATAGTTATAAGATTTCAAAATATGCTTATGGCAACGATTATCATCATGTTATAAAGTCAAAATTACGACAACTACAAGAATTTATATCTGAAGAAATTGGCGAAGTTGGTGGGCGTGCTTTTGTAGATTCCGCCCCTGTGTTAGACAAAGCATGGGCTGCCAAAAGTGGATTGGGCTGGATTGGTAAGCATTCAAATTTGTTGACTCAACAAGTGGGTTCTTTTTATTTTATTGCTGAATTGATTGTTGATTTAGATTTGGAATATGATAATCCTGTAACTGATCATTGTGGTACATGCACAGCTTGTATTGATTCTTGCCCAACGGAGGCTATAGTTGAACCTTATGTTGTTGATGGTAGTAAGTGTATATCATACTTCACAATTGAATTAAAGAACGAAATTCCGAATGAGTTTCATGGTAAGTTTGATGATTGGGCGTTCGGTTGTGATATTTGCCAAGATGTATGTCCTTGGAACAAATTCTCAAAATCACATAGTGAACCACTTTTTAACCCACACCCTGAAATGTTGTCAATGTCAAAAAAGGATTGGGAAGAGATTACAGAAGATGTGTTCAGAAAAGTGTTCCAAAAATCAGCCGTTAAAAGGACTAAATTTTCTGGTTTGCAGCGAAATATTAAATTTTTAAAATAATAGCTTCATTACGTAAACGTTATAGTTGCGATTTCCTGCATTATTATTTAATTCTATCGAATAACAAATAATTTTTAATACTATATTGAGATCTTATTTTTAATTATTTCATAAGAAAGTATCAATTTCTTTACTCTAATCTACGAGTTCAAGCTTTATGATAAATAAGATTCAATTGATAACCTATGTCGATAGGTTGGGTAATGGTAAGATTTCTGATTTGAATGCTATGCTATCAAATGAGTTTAGGGGTCTTTTTGGAGGTGTTCATATATTGCCTTTTTTTTACCCTATAGATGGTGCAGACGCAGGCTTTGATCCTATAGATCACACACATATTGATGATCGATTGGGTGAGTGGTCGGACATTCAAAATTTGACCGAGAATGTGGAAGTGATGTCAGATTTGATTGTAAATCATATTTCTGCGAAATCTGAAAAATTTACCGACTTTATTGAAAAAGGCAATAGTTCTGAGTTTGCCGATTTGATTTTGACAAAAGACAAGGTATTTTCTGCGGATGCTACTAAAGAACAAATTTCAAAAATATATAGACCTAGACCGGGTTCGCCGTTTACTGATTTTCAATTGAATGATGGTTCTGAAGTTGCTGTTTGGACCACTTTCACTTCGAATCAAATAGACATTGATGTTAATTCTGCAATGGGTCAAGCCTATTTGGAAAATATCCTAGATACTTTTCAAAAAGCTAATATTACTATGATACGCTTAGATGCTGCTGGCTATGCTATTAAGAAGCCAGGAACATCGTGCTTTATGATTGAGGAAACCTATGATTTTATTGGCGAGTTGACTCAAAAAGCAAAATCAAGAGGAATTAAGGTTTTGGTTGAGATTCATTCTTTTTATAAAACTCAAATTGAAATCGCCAAGCGTGTTGATTACGTTTATGATTTTGCATTACCTGTCTTGGTTTTAGATTGTCTTTTTAATCGCAAAGCATCCAATTTAATCAAGTGGTTATTAGTAGCGCCAAGAAATGTGATAACAGTACTTGATACTCATGACGGTATAGGTATCGTTGATGTAGCTTCAGAAAATGGTATACCAGGTTTGATTGCCGATGAAGATTTAGATGAGATAGTAGAAAAAATACATAATAATAGTAAAGGTACAAGTAGAAAAGCTACCGGTGCTGCAGCCAGTAATCTTGATTTGTATCAGGTCAATTGTACTTATTTTGATGCCTTGGGTCAAGATGAGCATGCGTATTTAGTAGCACGTGCCATCCAATACTTTGTTCCAGGTATTCCACAAGTTTATTATGTGGGATTAATGGCTGGTGAAAATGATATGAAACTACTTTCCGAAACAAATGTTGGTAGAGATATTAATAGACACTATTATTCGAAGCAAGAAATAGATAACCATATTAAAACAGATGCTTTTACGAGTCATCAAAAGTTGATGCAATTTAGAAATACTCATGATGCATTTAGTGGTGAGTTCGAAGCGCTAGAAACTGCTGCTAAGAACCTTAGTATTAAGTGGACAAATGAATCTTCATGGGCTTTATTAGACTTGAATTTAGAAGATATGACTTTAGATATTTCTTATTCTGGAGCTAATGGAGAAAGTACATCTCTTTTTTAGCGAAGTTTTTATTTGACTAAAACGTTTTCGTTGGGGATTCCTTGGTTTTTAGTGTTAAGTTTTGACTCCTAGAGCTATTAAAATACTATATTGTTAGTCAGATTTAATAGACCAAACCAATAGAATTATGAAAATAAGGAAGCCTAAGCTAAGTTTTTGGCAAATTTTTAATATGAATGTTGGCTTCTTAGGAATTCAATTCAGTTTCGGATTGCAGCAAAGTGCGGTCAACCCAATTTTTCTTTTTTTAGGTGCGCTACCAGAAGATCTTCCTATTTATAATATTGCCGGGCCAATTACCGGATTGATTGTTCAGCCAATAATTGGAGCCATTTCTGATAAAACTTGGTCTCCGAAATGGGGAAGACGTAAACCTTTCTTCTTAATAGGGGCAATTATAGGTAGTATCTGTTTGTTTGCCTTTCCGCTGAGTCCTTCACTATGGTTTGCTGTCGGTTTATTGTGGATTCTTGATGTTGGTAATAATATGGCGATGGAGCCTTACCGCGCTTTTGTTGGTGATAAACTTCCTGAAAAACAACTTAGTTTGGGATATCAAATGCAAAGCTTGTTTGTAGGTGCTGGTATTCTTTTGGCTACTGGATCAATAGTCTTGTTTCAAGGTTGGTTAGGCGGTGAAGAAGCTGACGTGGCAGGTTCTATTCCGAAGTGGTTGTACTATTCCTTTTTTATCGGCGCTTTTTTGTCTTTAGCAACTATTCTATGGTCAGTTATAAAAACTCCTGCAATTCCTCCAACAGCTAAAGAAATGGCAGAGATAATTGAGCATAGAGGCTTATCACTTATTGATCGAATTAAAATGCCGTTTATAGAAATTTCTAAAGCTGTTATAGAGATGCCTAAATTCATGTGGGGTCTTGCAGCAGTTTATCTATTTCAATGGTATGCTCTGTTTATATACTGGCAATTTATCACTCCATTAATCGAAACTACAATGGGCTTTGATACTTCAAATGCTGCCGCGCAAGCTGCTAAAATGAGTCTTACTTATAATATTGTAACCGTAGTTGTTGCGTTAGGGTTAGTTCCATTAGCCCTTAAGTATGGTGGAAAGATGGTTTATGCTTTAAGTTTAGCTGGAGCTGGTATTGCATTACTTATAATACCGCAAATCTCAGATCCACTTTTAATATTAATTCCAATGGTATTGTTCGGAATAGGTTGGGCTGCAGCTATGGGAATACCTTATACATTGGTTTCAAGAATTGTTCCTCAAGATAGACGAGGAGTTTATATGGGTATTTTGAACATGATGATCGTGATTCCTATGGGAATTCAAACCATAACCTTTGGGCCAATTTTCAAGAATTTTTTAGGGGCAAATTCGGTTAATGCAATTCTATTTGCAGGTGCATTCTTTATTATTGCTTCAGTTTTAGCGATGCGTTTAAAAGAACCTAAAGTCAATAACGAGGAGGAGGTTGATTTTATCGTGCCTGGTCCTGAAGAAGCTCTTTAATTGCATAATATTCGTTAAAAAATGCTGACACCTTTTCGTGTTATGTAGTTATGCCTAGGGGCATTGCGTTAAAGTAGATTTCAAGAGTGAATGGTACAAGTAGTGTTTGGCGATATTTTGTTTAAAACCTCATATTACGCTCTATCTTTAATGTAAAATCTAAGAAGAATAGAATTATATTTGTGGCTTAAATTTTCCAGAACATGAGTGATGAAAAAATTAGGAGAGAAGCATTAATCTATCATGCAAAGCCTCAACCTGGCAAGATTAAAATTGTTCCCACAAAACCTTATGCCACACAGCGTGATTTGGCTCTGGCATATTCGCCGGGAGTTGCCGAACCTTGCTTAGAGATTGCTAAGGATAAAGAAAACGCATACAAATACACTTCAAAGGGTAATTTAGTTGCCATTATTTCTAACGGAACGGCTGTTTTAGGCTTGGGTAATATTGGTCCTGAAGCTTCAAAACCCGTAATGGAAGGAAAAGGATTGCTTTTCAAAATTTTTGCTGATATCGATGGAATAGATATTGAAGTTGATACAGAGGATGTAGATAAATTTGTAGAGACAGTAAAGATGATCGCTCCCACTTTTGGAGGAATCAACTTGGAAGATATTAAAGCACCAGAAGCTTTTGAGATTGAACGTCGCTTGAAGGCAGAATTAGATATTCCTGTAATGCATGATGATCAACACGGTACAGCGATTATTTCGGCTGCTGCTTTGTTGAATGCATTGGAGTTGACTGGTAAAAAAATGGAAAGTGTAAAGATAGTAGTGAGTGGCGCTGGTGCCGCTGCAGTATCTTGTACACGATTATATAAGGCATTTGGAGCCAAAGATGAGAATATCGTCATGCTCGATAGTAAAGGGGTAATTCGCAAAGATCGTGGCAACTTATCCAAAGAGAAATTAGAATTCGCTTCAGATAGAAAGATTGACACCTTAGACGAAGCTATGAAAGATGCTGATGTATTTATCGGTCTTTCTATTAAAGATATCGTATCACCTGAGATGTTATTGTCAATGGCTAAAGACCCAATCGTTTTTGCGATGGCAAATCCTGATCCTGAGATAAAATATGATCTTGCAATAAAGACGAGAAAAGATATTATTATGGCAACTGGTCGTTCAGACCATCCTAATCAAGTGAATAATGTTTTAGGTTTCCCATTTATTTTTAGAGGAGCACTAGATGTTCGTGCGACGGGCATAAATGAAGCTATGAAAATGGCAGCGGTAAAAGCATTAGCAGAATTGACACGCGAACCAGTTCCTGAGCAAGTTAATATTGCTTATGGTGAAACTCGTTTGACCTTCGGAAGGGACTATATCATTCCGAAGCCTTTTGACCCACGATTAATTTCTGAAATACCACCTGCAATAGCAAAAGCAGCAATGGAAAGCGGTGTTGCAAAACAACCAATTAATGATTGGGAAGCATACAAAGAAGAGTTGCGTCAACGATCAGGTGATGACAACAAAGTAGTTCGTTTACTGCATACCCGTGCAAAAATGAGCTTAAAGAAAATTGTTTTTGCTGAAGCAGATCACTTAGATGTACTAAAAGCTGCTCAAATTGTATACGAAGAGAAAATTGCTATTCCTGTACTATTAGGAAATAAAAATATTATCAATGAATTGAAAGCCGAACTTGAGTTCGATGCTGATATTGAAATTATTGACCCAAGCGCCGCGGAATCAGAAAATAAAAGAGCCCATTATGCAACAAAATATTGGGAGAATAGAAGAAGAAGTGGCTCTAATTTATATAACGCAAAATCAAAAATGCGTGAGCGCAATTATTTTGGTTCCATGATGGTTTTAGAAGGTGACGCTGACGGAATGATTTCTGGTTATTCGCGAGCTTATCCTAGAGTTGTAAAACCTGTTTTTGAGGTAATCGGAAGAGCTACAAATGTTACCAAAGCTGCTACAGTTCATATTATGATCACAAAGCGAGGTCCATTATTTTTGGCTGATACTTCTATAAATATTGATCCAACTGCAGAAGAATTAGCTGAGATTGCAAGAAATACGGCAACTGTAGCTTCAACCTTTGGCTTTAAACCAGTAATGGCTCTTTTGTCTTATGCTAATTACGGTTCGTCATCGCATCCTAATGCTAGAAAGATCAAAGAAGCGGTTCGAATTTTACATGACAAGAATCCTGAATTGATTGTAGACGGAGAGATTCAAACAGATTTCGCTTTGAATAAAGAGCTTTTGCAAAGTCAGTTTCCATTCTCAAAATTAGCGGGCAAAAAAGTTAATACGCTGATTTTTCCAAACCTAGAATCGGCGAATATTACCTATAAGTTATTGAAAGAACTAAATGGTGCAGATTCTATTGGCCCGATTATGGTTGGCTTGAGAAAATCAGTTCATATTTTGCAATTAGGTGCTAGTGTAGACGAAATCGTAAACATGACTGCTGTAGCTGCAATTGATGCTCAAGAACGTGAGAAAAGAAAGAAAGCGAAGACAAAAAAATAGACGATTACTGACCTAATTAATTTGGAGGATTAAAATTTTCAAAATAGTATAAGAAATGATTCATCACCTTACCGGTAAACTTGTCGAGAAAAATCCAACAAATGTTATTATTGAATGTGGTGGTGTTGGCTATTTTGTAAATATATCGTTACATACATTTTCAAAACTTACTACAGATGAAAACATTAGCCTGTTCACACATTTACAGGTGAAAGAAGATTCACATACACTTTTTGGTTTTTCTGAGAAATCAGAAAGAGAGATATTTCGTTTGCTTTTGTCGGTTTCAGGTATAGGTTCTAGTACGGCACGCACGATGTTATCATCCTTGTCACCTTCTCAGATTCGTGACGCAATTGCAGGTGGAGATTCTGGTACTATACAGGGTATCAAAGGTATAGGTGCTAAAACTGCTCAAAGGGTGATTTTAGACTTGAGAGACAAAGTTTTAAAAGTCTACGATCTTGATGAAGTTTCGCTCAGTTCAAACAATACAAATAAAGATGAAGCGTTATCTGCTTTAGAGGTTCTTGGGTTCCCTAGAAGACAAGCCGAAAAAGCTGTTGATAAGGTACTACATCAAGACCCTTCGCTAAGTGTCGAGAACATCATTAAACTCGCGCTTAAAAATTTGTAATAAGTTTGAAAAACGGGGCAACAATTATACTTAAATCTTCATTTAAGCTATTCTTCCTATTCATACTATTTTTTGCAGCTACGGAAATTACCCATGGGCAAGAAACAGATGAAGGGGAAACGAATGAGCAAGAGGTAGATTCTGTTAAGACAGGATTTGCCCTAGGGAAACTCCTACTAGAAAATCCGGATAGCATTGTTTCTAAATATATTTATGATCCCCAGATGGATCGCTACATATATAATGAACAAGTTGGAGATTTTAATATTGGGCATCCTATTATACTTACTCCTGATCAATATTATCAGCTTGTTCGTGAAGAGGGCATGAAAGACTATTTCAAAGAGAAGTCAGATGCATTTTCTGGTAAAAAAGAGGGCTCAGAAGCAGGTAAGAAGAATCTATTACCAATTTTTTATAAGGACAATAAATTTTTCAAATCTATTTTCGGAGAAGGTGGAATAGAGGTTATACCTCAAGGTTCCGTTGCAATGGATTTAGGTATTATCTGGCAGAAAAATGATAACCCTTCTTTATCGCCCAGAAACCGAACCAATCTTTCGTTTGATTTTGATCAACGCATAAGTTTAAGTTTATTAGGTAATGTTGGAGAGCGTCTTTCGGTTAATTTCAACTATGATACCGAAGCGACATTTGATTTTCAAAACATTTTTAAATTAGATTATAATCCTTCTGAAGATGATATTCTTCAAAATATTGAGGCTGGTAATGTAAGTATGCCTTTGAATAGTTCATTAATTCAAGGTGCTCAAAGTTTATTCGGTGTTAAAGCAGACCTTCAATTTGGTAAAACAAAAGTAACCGCAGTATTCTCAGAGCAAAAATCACAGAACAACACAGTAGTTGCTCAAGGTGGTGGAACTTTAAGTGAATTTTCAATTACTGCTTTAGACTACGATGAGGATCGACACTTTTTTCTATCTCAATATTTTAGAGATAATTATGATACCGCATTAGAGAACTATCCGTACATAAGAAGTCAAGTTCAAATTACACGTTTAGAAGTTTGGGTTACTAATAGGAGTCAACAGACATTGAATGTTCGTAATGTAGTTGCGATACAAGATTTAGGTGAGTCGAACCCTGATAATACAAGATTGGGGCAAACTGGTACTCCACCGGTTGGGTTTTTTCCAAACCCATCGAACGTATATCCTCGAAATAACGCAAATGATTTTGACCCGAATGAAATAGGATCTGGCGGTGCTTTGACAGATCAAATTCGTGATATAGCTACGGTTGAAAACGGATTTAATGTGCCAGGCTTTCCAATAAATCAAGGGTTTGATTATGCTATTTTAGAGAATGCGAGAAAATTAGATGCTAATAGAGATTTTGATTTTAATTCTCAACTGGGTTATATTTCATTAAACCAAAGGTTAAGTAATGATGAGGTTTTAGGGGTAGCTTTTCAATATACTGTAAACGGAGAAGTATTTCAAGTTGGTGAATTTGCCAATGGTGGAGTTGATGCAACAAGTGTTTTGGGAGCAGGAACTGCAGCCCCAATCATTGAAAACAATACATTAATCTTAAAGTTATTAAAGAGTAATGTGACGAATATCACCGATCCTATTTGGGATTTGATGATGAAAAATATTTATGCAACTGGTGCATTTCGTTTGAGTCAAGAAGATTTTAAATTGAATATTTTATATTCTGATCCAACGCCAAGAAACTATATCACTCCCGTTGAAGAAGGTGCTGGCACAGGCTGGCCTGACGGGTTGCAAGAACGTATTTTATTAGATGTTTTCAATTTAGACCGGCTTAATGCATATAATGATGTGCAACCTGGTGGTGATGGTTTCTTTGATTTTGTTCCAGGCTTGACTGTAAATACTCAAAACGGACTTATCATATTTACAAAGACAGAACCTTTTGGAGAGTATTTATTTGATGAGTTAGAAAGTGGTGGTGATTATAATGATGAAGACACTTATAATAATAATCAGAAGAAATATGTATTCCGCGATATGTATGAGCTTACAAAATCAGCCTCATTGCAAAATCCGGAAAAAAATAAATTCCTTTTAAAAGGACGCTATAAATCTGAAGGAAGTAATGGTATTCCGATTGGTGCTTTTAATGTTCCTAGAGGGTCTGTTCGCGTTACTGCAGGTGGTCGTCAATTACAAGAAGGTATTGATTATACAGTAAATTATCAGGCGGGTACGGTACAGATTTTAGACCCAAGTTTAGAAGCTTCAAATACGCCAATTAATATATCGGTAGAAAATAATGCGGTTTTTGGTCAACAAACAAGACGCTTTACAGGTGTTAATGTTGAGCATCAATTCACTAAGAACTTTGTTTTAGGTGGAACTTTATTAAATTTAAATGAACGACCATTAACTCAAAAATCGAACTTTGGTGTTGAACCGGTAAATAATACTATCTATGGTTTGAATAGTAACTTCTCAACCGAGGTTCCATTTTTAACTCGATTAGTTAATAAGTTGCCCAACATTGATACTGATGTTCCGTCTAACATATCAGTTCGAGCAGAGGCAGCTTGGTTAAAACCTAACTCACCTAAAAATGCAGATTTTCAAGGAGAAACAACAACCTATATAGATGATTTTGAAGGAGCTCAAGCATTAATTGATATACGTTCTTCTTTAGGGTGGAGCTTAGCAAGTGTGCCATTAGAGTTTGCGGCAGGTAAAGATGGCTTAGAAACTGGCTTTGAAAGAGCGAAAATGTCATGGTACACGATTGACCCTATATTCTATACAAATGGAAGACCTTCAGAAATTTCTGATAGTGATATGTCAATGAATGAGACACGGCGTATTTTTATCAATCGTCTTTTTCAACAAGATGTTGCTCAAGGGCAAACACAAGTTCAAAACACCTTAAATATTAACTACTTCCCTGGTGAAAAAGGGCCTTATAATAACAATCCAAATTTTGAGGGAGAACAGCCTAATGAAAAATGGGCAGGTATTATGCGTTCTTTAAGTAGTACCAATTTTGAACAAGCCAATGTTGAATTTGTGCAATTCTGGGTATTAGATCCTTATGTTGATGGTGTGACGAAATCTCCTGGAGAGCTAGTATTAAACTTCGGTAATATTTCAGAGGATATTTTAAAGGATGGTAGAAAGCAATATGAAAACGGATTGCCAGGTGTAGAAAGTAATGATTTGACGAGGGATACCGATTGGGGTAAAGTACCTCAAACACAAGCTTTGGTTTATGCTTTTGATGCTAATGAAAATAACCGTGTACTACAAGATATCGGTTTTGATGGATTAGATGATAGTGAAGAAGCTGCTATTTATGGCAACAATACCGGAGATGATCCTGCCTTAGATAATTACCAATACTATTTAAATAGAGAAGGTAATATCATTGAACGATATAAAGATTTTAATAATCCGGATGGTAACTCTCCTGTTCAAGTTGATAACACCAATAGGGGTTCAAATACCTTACCTGATGTAGAAGATATTGATCGTGATTTGACGATGAATACTGTGAATAGTTATTACGAATATCGGATTCAAATAAAACCGAATTCGACTACAGATGATAAATATGTAACTGATATTTTAGACACTCAAGAAGTACCTACAAGTGAGGTGCCAGATGGTAGTTCAATAAGTAGACGGTGGATACAGTATAAAATTCCACTAAGTGATTTTACTGAAGCTGTTGGTGGTATTACTGATTTTAGATCAATCAGTTTCATGAGAATGTATATGACTGGTTTTAATAGTCCAGCCGTTTTGCGTTTTGCAACATTAGATTTGGTACGTGGTGATTGGAGAACATATCTAAAAAACTTACAAGATGTTGCAGTTGATACCAACCCAGATGATGATGGTACTACTATAGATGTGAACGCAGTAAATATTGAAGAGAATGAGAATCGTACGCCAATACCTTATGTTTTACCACCAGGGGTAGTTCGTGAACGTCTTAATAATAACAATACAGTAATTCGTCAAAACGAGCAATCATTATCTTTTGTGGTAAATAATTTAGAGGCACAAGATTCACGTGGCGTTTTTAAAAGTTTAAATATTGATATTCGTCAGTATAAAAAACTTAAGATGTTTTTACATGCTGAAAGAATCAATACTACCGATTTAATTGACGATGAAACATTGGTTGGTTTCTTACGAATAGGAACTGATTTTTCAGAAAATTACTATCAAATTGAAGTGCCATTGCAGTTAACACCACATGGAACAACTTCTGCAGATGAGATTTGGCCTGAGATTAATGATCTAGAAATTTCGCTTGAAGATTTAAACAAAATAAAATCGGCTTGGATTGCTAATGGAGATTTCTCAGAAGTAAAATTCTTTGAAATTGAAAATGGAGCCGTTGTTTCTAAAGACGAGTTCGAACCAAGAACACTTGGTGTAAATCGTATAGGAATTAAAGGAAATCCGTCATTAGGTAGCATCAGAAATATGATGGTGGGAATCAAGAATGTATCTGATGAATTTGCAAGTGGTGAAGTTTGGTTTAATGAATTGCGTTTAGCAGGGTTAGATAATAATGGCGGCTGGGCAGCTATTGCAGCTATTGATGCCAATATTGCAGATTTTGCAAATATTACAGCTACCGGTTCAAAAAGCACTTCTGGCTTTGGAGCTATTGATCAAATGCCTAATGAGCGTTCAAGAGAAGATGCGATTTCATATGATTTAGTAACCAACGTGAATGTTGGGCAGTTGCTTCCTAAAAAATGGGGTATTCAAATTCCGTTTAACTATGGTATTTCTGAAGAAATTATCACACCTGAATTTGATCCTGTTTACGACGATTTGAAATTACAAGATTTGGTTGATGCAGAAGATACACAAGAAGGAAAAGATGCCGTATTAGAACAAGCTGAAGACTATACCAAAAGAACAAGTATCAACTTGATTGGTTTACGTAAAGATCGTGGAGAAGAAGCGGATGCTAATTTTTACGATATAGAAAATTTCACTTTTAACTATTCTTATAACGAAACAGAGCATCGTGATTTTGAAATAAAGAGGCTACGTGATCAAACGGTGAATACAGGCTTTGTTTATAATCACGCTTTTCAGCCGCTGGAGATAGCGCCTTTTGCGAAAAAAGATTCTTTGTTTACAGGTAAATATTGGAAGTGGTTGAAAGATATCAACTTGAATCTTTTACCAGCAACAGTATCATTGAATTCAAATATCAACAGACAGTTCAACCAACAACGCTTTAGAGATGTTATAGAAGAGGGTGTTGATGCCTTAGAGCTTCCATTATTGCAACAACGTAACTATCAGTTTAATTGGCAATATGCGGTTAACTATAGTTTGACAAAATCATTGCGATTAAATTTAACGGGTTCTAATAATAGTATTGTAAGAAACTATTTCGGAGAAGAGTATGATGAACGTGGTAGGCCAAATATAGAATCTGACCTAGAATTATGGGATGGTTTCTTTGATTTGGGAGAGCCTAATCGCCATGCACAGCAAATGGAGCTTAATTATGAACTTCCATTTAGCAAAATACCAGCCTTAGATTTTATTAGCGCTCAATATACTTATACTAGTCAATTCGATTGGCAGCGCGGTGGTGATGCCTTAAATGAGGCGGTTGCTTTGGTTGGAAATCCTACTCCTTCAGATGCTAATCCGCTGGTAGTTAATTCGATAAATTCTGTTCAGAATGCGAATACGCACAACTTGACAGCTTCTTTTACCATGCAAAAGTTGTATGACCTAGTAGGTTTAAAGAAAAAGGATGGTAAAACTAAAGCGAAAGCTGGTCCAGTTCGAAAAGATAAGGCTGGCAACCCTATTGAAGATAAGGGTCCTAGAAAAACAAGTAAATTATTCAACACCGCTGTCGATATAGTTACTATGGTGAAGCGATTGAATGTAAATTATAATGAAAATAGCGGTACGGTTTTACCGGGCTATACGCAATCGATAGGATTTATTGGTACTGCTAGACCAACCATAGGCTTTGTTTTTGGTAGTCAGTCTGATGTGCGTTTTGATGCAGCTCGAAAAGGTTGGCTCACCAACTTTTCTGAATTCAATGAGCAATATATCACTCGTACTAATAAGCAGTTGAACATAACGGCAACGGCACAACCTATTAAAGATTTGACTATTGATCTTGTTGCTGATCGTCAATACTCAAGTAGTAGTCAAGAAAGCTATGATATACAAGCTTGGAATGAAGGTAGAAATGGCCTAACAAATAGCTTTGGTAGCTTTACGATTTCAACCATGATGATTGGTACTGCTTTAGGTAAAAGTGATGAATTCGATTCTAAGAACTTTGAGCAATTCAAGCAAAACAGAATTACAGTTGCTAACCGATTGGTAAGCGATAGAGGAGAAACCCCTGGTACCTTAGATGCTGATGGGTTCCCAGAAAAATATGGTAAAACGCAGCAAGATGTATTACTTCCTGCTTTTTTTGCAGCATATACAGGTCAAGATGAAAATAGAGTAAACTTAGATGCTTTTAGAGATATTCCTATTCCAAACTGGAATATTAAGTATACTGGTTTGATGAAAAAGAAATGGTTTAAAAAGAAGTTTAAACGTTTCTCTTTGAGTCATGGTTATCGTGCAGCATATAGTATCAATTCTTTTCAAACGAATTTAGAGAAAGAGCAATTGATTAATGAAGGCAGTTCAATAGTAACTGGTGATAACAATGATCAACTATCTGATTTGATTTTAAATAATGTAGTATTGACTGATGCGTTCAATCCGTTGATGCGAGTAGATTTCGAAATGAAAAATTCGGTAAGTGTTTTGGCTGAGGTTCGTTCAGATCGTATGCTTGCATTAAGTTTAGACAATAATTTGCTAACAGAGAACAATGGTAAAGAATATACCGTTGGTTTAGGGTACCGTATTAAAGACTTAACATTTGTTACTAGAATCGGTGGTGAAAAAACAAGATTAAAAGGTGATTTGAATTTAAAAGCAGATGTAACTTTAAGAGATAATTTGACCATTATTCGTAACCTAGATATTGATAGTAATCAAATTACCTCAGGACAGAATTTGATGTCGATTAAATTTACAGCTGATTATGCCTTAAGTAAAAACTTGAATGCATTATTCTTTTATGATCATTCATTCTCTCAATTTGCTGTATCTACTGCATTTCCACAAACTACAATTAACGCAGGTTTTACACTTAGATACAATTTTGGTAATTAATAGCATTCAAAGTTAAAATTTGACCTTGAAGTTATTTTTAGAATCTCTACAGAATCTGTTACATTTGCCTGACTAATTAAAATACACAGAATGAACATACCATCAGAATTAAAGTACACAAAAGATCATGAGTGGATCAGCATTGAAGGAGATGTAGCAACAGTAGGAATTACTGATTTTGCGCAAGGGGAGTTGGGTGATATAGTATATGTAGAAGTTGAAACATTAGATGAAACTTTAGATCAAGAAGAAGTATTTGGTACGGTTGAGGCTGTGAAAACAGTTTCAGACCTTTTCCTTCCTTTAAGTGGCGAGATTATTGAGTTCAATGAAGCTTTGGAAGATGAGCCAGAAAAAGTAAATTCAGACCCTTATGGCGATGGATGGATGGTGAAAATAAAAATGAATGATCCTTCTCAAGTTGACGGACTTTTGAGCGACGAGGAGTACAAAGCCATTATTGGTGGATAAACGATATTTTTTTACAATAGCTTTTGTAGGCTGGATGATGTTTGTAACATTTTCCAGCTTACATTCTTTTGAGGGGGTACACACTCCAAGATTTAATATTCCTCATGCAGATAAAATAGTACATTTTACATTCTATTTTGTAGCCTGCTTCTTAGGTATTTTATTTCTTCGTGAACGCTCACAAAGCACCTTGAGCTTGAAAAAATCAATAGTGATCATGTTGATTTCTACAATTGCTTTCGGAATCTTAATGGAAATTTTACAACACGCCTTGACCGAAAACCGGATGGGAGATTATCTAGACGCAATTGCCAACACTACAGGCAGTTTGTGCGGTGCGGTAGCTATAAAAATATTATTTTCCGGCAAAAGGCAGTTAAAATGGAAATTTTAGTTGTTTATTTAGGATATAATTAATTAAATTAGCGAACATTAAATTTATATAATATGCAACCTAAGAAGAATCCGAAAGCAGATATCGGTAAAAATAGCGGACTTTATTTTGTTATGGGGCTTTTTGCTGTATTGGCAATTACGTTGATAGCATTTGAAAATAAAACGTATGCTGACGATAACGAGTATGATATCTCAATGAACCTTGATGATGATTTGGACGAAGAAGTTCCAATGACAGAGCAACTTAAAACTCCACCGCCACCACCGCCACCAGCAGCACCTGAAATTATTGAAGTTGTTGAAGATGAAGAGGAGGTTGAAGAAACTGTAATCGAATCTACAGAGAGTAATGAGGAAGAAGAAGTAATGGAGGTTGAAGATGTTGAGGTTGCTGATGACTTCGAAGATGTTGATGTACCCTTTTCAGTTATTGAAAATGTACCAGTTTTTCCTGGTTGTGAGAATGAAAGTAACAAAAGAGCTTGCTTTAATAAAATGATGCAGAAGCACATTGGAAAGAACTTCCGTTACCCAGAAATTGCTCAAGAAATGGGTGTTCAAGGTAGAGTTAGTGTTATGTTTACCATTCAAAAAGATGGTAGTATCGGTAACGTTAGAATGCGTGGACCGGATAAAAACTTAGAAAAGGAAGCTGCAAGAATTATTGGCAAATTGCCTAAAATGACTCCAGGTATGCAAAGAGGTAGAGCGGTAAGAGTACCATTTAGTATTCCTATTACGTTCAAGTTGCAATAAGATATTTCTTATATAATATTTAAAAATCCCAAGCCTTAGCTTGGGATTTTTGCTTTTAATATATTGTCAACATCCTTTATTTCTTTAAGCTGCTGTAAAACGTTTCTCGTAATCGCTCTGGGTTTATAAATCCGTTGCCGTGAACTTCGTCATAATCTTTAGTTAAGCTTGCGTTAGCTTTTACTTCATCTAATGAAGCGCCAGCATCAATTGAAGCTTGAACTTTGGTTTGAATATCCTCTAGCATGTGAACATAGGTTTCTAGTTCTGCTTTATTTGATGGTCTTCCGTGACCAGGTATGATTTTGGTTTCTGAATTAATTAACAATAACGCTTTTTTGTGTGCCTTAATATATCCTTGGGTGCTACCTCCACTTTTTAAATCAATGAAAGGGTACCTTCCTGAAAAATAGGTGTCTCCCATGTGTAAGACATTGTTGTTCATGAAATAGACCATAGCATCGCCATCGGTATGAGCGTTGTGAACATGAAAGGCCATGATGGTTTCCGTTCCATCATGAAATGTAATATCATCAGAGAAAGTAACTTCAGGAAGCATATTCTCAAAGTAGGATGCAGTTATTTCCTTCTTGTCAAGTTTTGCTTGTTGGCTAGCTTTAATGCGTTCACGCACATTGTCGTGAGCTACAAGTGTAACGTCATTTGTGTTGAAGTTAGCGTTACCTCCAGAATGATCACCATGCATATGCGTGTTGAACAATGTAGCCAATGGTTTTTCTGTTAATGAACTTATTGCCGTTTTTATTTTATCACTCAATCGATCAAATTGATCATCGATCATAAATACGTTTTCTTCACCGATATAAACACCAATATTACCACCCTGACCAGTAAGCATATATACGTTTTGTGAGAGGGTATCAACGGTGATATTTACCTCTTTGTCTTGTGCTTTCAAACTAAAAGCGGAAATAATACAAAGTGTACTACTTAAAAAAATTGATTTCATTTTCATAATGTGTTTTAATTGAATGTCCATTCTTAAAGGTAAATCAATTTAACCAAATGAGTTTGAACTATTGCTTTCTGATTATACCATTCAATATAAGAAGTTTGCGTTGAGATTTAAGAAGGAATAGGTTGTGAAAAAGGAGGTTGAGAGTTATCTTTGCACTCAATTTTAGAATAGATATGAAGACGGCCGTAAGTTCAGCAAAAGTTGCTCCTTGGTCTTTGGTTTTTTCCGATTTCAAGGAAATTACAAAGGCACGGTTAGCTATTAGCGTCGTCTTTTCTTCACTTGCTGGATATTTGTTAGCCCCTGTTACTTTTGATATTGTTTCGTTACTGCTTCTAGCTTTTGGTGGGTATTGTATGGTAGGTGCTTCAAACGCATACAATCAAATAATAGAGAAAGACTTAGATGTCTTAATGAATCGAACGAAGAATCGACCTGTGCCTTCTGGCAGAATGTCGGTACATAAGGCACTTACTATTGCAATTGTTCTAACCGTATTAGGCATCGTATCATTATATTTTTTGAATGCAAAGACTGCCATGTTTGGTGCGATTTCCATTTTTTTATATACAAGTGTTTATACTCCCTTGAAAACAATAACTCCGTTAGCGGTATTTGTTGGGGCTTTTCCAGGAGCGATACCTTTCATGTTGGGCTGGGTTGCAGCTACCAATGAATTCGGAATTGAGCCAGGTACTTTATTTATGATTCAATTTTTTTGGCAATTCCCGCATTTTTGGGCACTTGGTTGGATGCTAGATGATGACTATAAAAAAGGAGGATTTAAAATGCTTCCTACCGGAAAAAAAGATACGGGTACAATAGTGCAAATTATTATGTACACTATTTGGATGATGGTGATATCAATCATTCCCGTTTTCGGAATTACTGGTGATTTAAATTTATCTATTCCTGCAGCTATAATCATTTTTGCTATGGGCTTAGTAATGTTGTTTTTTGCTTTCCGATTATATGATAATAGAGACAATCCTTCAGCAAAGAAACTAATGCTGGCAAGTGTAAGTTATATTACATTGATGCAAATAGTTTATGTTGTAGACAAATTTATTTGATAAAGCTTTTTTTCGCAATTGGAGCGATTTGTTGAAGTAATCCGGCGAAAGCCAAAAGATAAAATAGTTAAGTAGCATAATATGGATTTAACCCAAGGTACAGAGAAGGAGAAGTTAGACAGGTCAAAGAAAATGATGCTTTGGTTTGGTATTGCTAGTTTGATAATGGGCTTTGCAGGTTGGACGAGTGCTTATATTGTAAGTAGTTCTCGTAAAGATTGGGATCATGGCCTTGAGTTACCATCATTATTTTATGTCAGTACGAGTATCATAATCTTAAGCAGTTTAGTTTATTTTTTAGCGACACGTGCTTCAAAGCATAATAAACAACAGTTGAGTGTTATCCTTTTAATTGTAACACTAGCAATGGGTATTGCTTTTATTTATTTTCAATCAGAAGGGTTTAGTCAAATGGTTAATGAAGGCACATACTTAACGGGAAGTGCAAGTAGCCCTAAAGCTTCTTTTATTTATGTGATTGCAGGTGTTCATATTATTCATGTAATTGCTGGATTAATTTCCTTAATGGTGGTATTGTACAATCAAGTAAAAGGAAAATACTCTTCAGAAGAATATTTAGGCATCTCATTAGGAGAAACCTTTTGGCATTTTCTAGGTATTTTATGGGTGTATCTAATTTTGTTTATGACGTTTGTAAAATAAATCAATTTGATTTGAGTTTATTCATCACATGAACAACTTCATTCGATTAAAGGTCAAATTGATTTTTTTGATTTTTTTGTTTTCTAGTCTTTATTCTTTTGCTCAAATCAAATATGAGCATGGTTATTATATTGATAACCATGGTAGCCGCATTGATTGTCTAATAAAAGATGTCGGCTGGAATGACAATCCCGATAAATTTGAGTTTAAATTAACCGAAAACGCTGATACTAAAATAATAGGTGTTGATGATGTAGTTGAATTCGGAATTTTAGACTTTCTAAAATATGAACGGCATATAACTAAAATTGATCGCTCAAGCGATATTGTTACGAAACTGTCTAGTCAAAGAGCACCTGAATTTGAAACTGAAAAAGTATTCTTGAAAGTTCTTGTTGAGGGTAAGGCAGATTTACTTGTTTATCAAGATAGAGATATTAATCGTTTCTTTTATAACCTAGATG
>CALLIG010000162.1 GCA_938009735.1 uncultured Flavobacteriaceae bacterium | reverse complement strand
GATAGCCGATATTGAAATTGACGACGGTTCACTAAAAGACCTTTGGTATGATTACCTTAAAAAATGGTTGGTAGGTAATGCATCCACATGCTTGGGACTTGGTATTAACCAAACCTGTTTAATATTAGTAGGTGGTCAAGGTTCAGGGAAAACCACTTGGTTAAACCGTCTTTGTCCAAAAGACATGCAGGAATTTTTAGTATGTTCCCATATTAACCCATCGCTTACGGATAAAAACACCGCTAACTTTTTAGCCGAAAAATGGTTTGTAAATGTGGATGACCAACTGGAAACCATTTTTGGAAAGGATTTTAATTCCATGAAAGCCATTATTACCGCACCGTTTGTTACCAACCGTAAGTTGTTCCATAAACTCACCAAAACAAGACCTCGTATTTGTTCCTTTATGGGGTCGGTAAATAGTCCTCGGTTTTTAACGGATTCCGAAAATAGAAGATACCTTGTTTTTTCGGCTAATGAAATTGACTACAAGCATAAGGTGGATATGGCTAAAGTTTGGGCGCAAGCAGCACATTTAGCCAATAACAAGTTTTTATATTGGTTTTCCCATGAAGAAATGAAGATGCTCAATAAAGTAAATGATATTTACAAGCAAAGCACACCAGAGGAAGAATGGCTCATGAAGCTTTACAAACCTTGCGAAGCATCCGAACCCAACACTCTATTTATGATGCCTTCCGAAATGCTTACCACTATGAATGCGCATTCGGGAATGCGCTTATCCATGAAAAAACTATCCATTGCTATGGAAAGACACAAGTTTGGACAACCCATATCCAAACGTTTTAAAGGGCTAGGCTCTCGAAAAGTGTACGTTGTTCAAATGATTAGTGACGAAACTGAACAACGCATACAAAAAGAACTTAGGGATATGCACAAACAAAAACCTAAACCGCCTGTACTACCAGACCCACAATTGCCTTTAAATTAATTCCTAAAAACCGATGCTTTAAGTATCGGTTTTTTGTTACCACAAAACCACCAAATACTACATTTTTAGATGGGTTGTTTCTTTTTTTAGCAAAGCAAGTAAACTACTGGTTTTTAAGCATACTTTACCTTTTTTATATTTTACTAAAACCTCCTTACCACACTACCACTTACCTCATTATTATATACTTTATTATATATAATAGTAGTAATAAGTATGCTAGGCTATAGAACACGTATATCAATTACAAGTAAAAATGTGGTTGTTGTGGTAGTAAATTTAAAAGTGTGGTAGCGTGGTATTCAAAAAACAGCGTTTTTTCATTCTATCTTTTTTTACATCACATATAATAGAAATAGAGTAATTAAAACATGCTTAAGTTAAGTAGGTTGCTATATTCTTCAATATTGAGACTAACTACAGACTAATGTTTCCTAAAACCATACTAAAGTATGACTAAAAATCACTTGAAAATTTACTAAACAATAAATAATTTTTTTAAATATATATGTAAATATTAAATTATTTCCCATAAAGGTGTTTTTTAAAAACATCATTGAAACAAATGGAAAATCAATAGGTTACTCATAGAGTATTAAATAATTATTATAATTTAATTATAGAAAACAGTAATTATATATTGGTTTGTTTTATTACATTAGAAGTTCAAAATAAACACAATTAAAATCAACATATAATTACCTTTAATGGCAAAAAAAGACAATACAAGCTTTGAACAAAAACTATTCAAAGCAGCAGATAAACTAAGGAAAAATATTGATGCTGCAGAATACAAACACGTAGTTTTAGGATTGGTATTCTTAAAATATATTTCAGAATCTTTTACTGAATTGTATCACAAATTAGAAGCTGACGAATGGTCTGACCCTGAGGATAGAGACGAATACATTGCAGAAAATACTTTTTTCGTACCCAAACTAGCACGTTGGGGACACATTCACGCTCAAGCCAAATTACCAAGTATTGGACAAACCATTGATGAAGCAATGGAAGCGGTAGAAAAAGAAAATAAAGAACTTAAAAATGTGCTACCACAAGTTTATGGTAAAGCCAACTTAGATAAAACTTCTTTGGGTGAACTGATTGACTTAATCTCTAACACCGAATTACAAGCGGAAAACGAAAACTCCAAAGACCTTTTTGGTAGAGTTTATGAATATTTCTTAGGTGAATTTGCCAATGCCGAAGGAAAAAAAGGAGGACAATTCTATACACCAAAAGCCATTGTAAAACTAATGGTAGAAATGATAGAGCCATACAAAGGGCGTGTGTATGACCCTGCTAGTGGCTCTGGTGGTATGTTTGTAATGAGTGAAAAATTTGTTACCGAACACGGCAGAAGCATAAAAGATATTACAGTTTACGGACAGGAAAGCAACCAAACGACTTGGAAACTTTCTAAAATGAACCTTGCCATACGTAACATTAACTCCAAATTTGTAGCTTGGAATACCGAAGGGACTTTTTTAAAAGATGCACACCCAGATTTAAAAGCCGACTTCATTTTAGCCAACCCTCCTTTTAACCAAAAAGAATGGGGAGTTGACATTTTACAAGAAGATGGACGTTGGAAATACGGTGCACCTCCCAACGGTAATGCCAATTTTGGTTGGATGCAACATATGCTTTATCACTTATCTCCAAAAGGTGTTATGGCAACGGTATTATCGAACGGCTCTTTAAGTTCTAATACTTCTGGCGAAGGAGATATTCGCAAAAATTTAGTGGAAAATGATTTAGTAGAGTGTATTGTAGCTTTACCAAAACAACTGTTCTACAACACAGGTATACCTGCCTGTATATGGTTTTTACGTAGAGAAAAAAGTAATCATAGCAAAGAAGTATTATTTATTGATGCCTCAGAAATGGGCTATATGAAAGACCGAGTACATAGGAATTTATCTGATTCTGATGATAAAGAAAAGAAAGGTAGTTTTTACAAAAATGGATGGGGTGATATTCAAAAAATAAGTAACACTTACCATAATTGGAAAAAAGGTGAGGATTACTTAGATGAAAAAGGTTATTGTAAATCTGCTAGTATCGAGGATATACAAAAACACGCTCATGTACTAACTCCTGGTCGCTATGTTGGTATTCCTGATGAAAAAGATGATGGAATCTTATTTGAGGATAAAATGGCTGATTTAACGGCTACTCTAAAACAACAAATAGGCAAAGAGACAGAACTTAACCAAGAAATCAAAAAACAACTTTCTAAAATTGGTTTTAGTTTATGAGTAGTATAAATGAGACACCAAACGGCTGGATGAAGACTACTTTGGGAGAGATTGTTGATACAGCAAATACAGGATTAGATGCTATTAAACGTGCTCCAATTGTTGAGGAAGAAACTGGAATTAAATGTTTTCGGATACAAGACGCTTCTCAAAAGAAGAAATATAAAAACTGGGGAAATACTCAAGTTGAAGATAAAAACTATCAAAAGTTTAAATTATTAGAAGGAGATATTCTTATAGCAAGAACAGGAAATACAATTGGTGTTAATCACTTAGTCAAAGAAGATATAAAATCTGTATTTAATAACGGATTAATCAGACTCAGAGTTAATGATAAGTGTGATTATACTTTTTTGTACAAAATTATTGAATCAAGATTATTTGACAGATACGTTCAATCGATAGCATACGGAACTTCTACTCAACCAAATATGCAAATAAATGTTTTATTAGGTTTCGATTTACTATTACCTCCAATTGATGAACAAAAAGCCATAGCCAAAATCCTTACCGCATTTGATGATAAAATAGAAAATCTACATGCCCAAAATAAAACTTTAGAAAACACAACACAAACCATTTTCAAAGAGTGGTTTGGTAAATACCAAATTGCTGATAAATTGCCTGAAGCTTGGCGTGTTGGGAAATTGGGAGAAGTAACTAAAATTTGTGGAGGAACTACTCCTAGTACCAAAAACCCTGATTTTTGGAGTGGTGAAATACATTGGACAAGTCCGAAGGATTTAAGTAATTCAAAAGAAATGTTTTTACTTTCAACTGAGAAAAAAATCACTGAAAAAGGGCTTAATAAAATTAGTTCAGGGTTATTACCGAAAAACACATTGCTATTATCTTCAAGAGCACCTGTTGGCTATCTGAGTTTCACAAACATTGAATTAGCAATTAATCAAGGGTTTATAGCTTTGTTACCAAACGAATATTTATCAAATCAGTATATGTATTTATGGTTAAGTCTATTTATGAAAGTTGTAGAAAATGCAGCAAATGGTTCAACTTTTTTGGAGATAAGTAAATCTTCATTTAGAAATATAGATTGTATTGTGCCAGATAAAAAGTCATTACAAAATTTTGATAATATTGTTAATCCTCTATTTGAAAAAGTTCTTTCAAACTTAGAACAAATCCAAGCTTTAGAACAAACAAGAGATACTTTACTACCCAAATTAATGAGTGGTTCAATTCGAGTTAGTGATTTTAAAGAATAAAATATGATAGAGGAAACTAAAGAAATAGTAAAAGACACTTTAAAAGATGCTCAAGAGGTTATTAAACAACGTTTTTTTAGTCCAATGTATTTTTATTTTATTCTATCTTGGATAATTACCAATTGGAAATTTGTATTTGCCTTATTCTTTATAGATAGTAATGATATTTACGGAGAAAAACTTGATTACCTTCTTGGGTTTTATCCTTTGAATGAACTATGGGCATTTTCTGATTTACTCACTACTTTATGGACTATTTCAAAGCTAGTGTTAATTCCTGCATTATCGACTTATTTATTTGTATGGTGGTTTAGTCAAGTTTCAGAAAAGTTTTATGAACGTAATGAAACGTTCAAACAAAATAAACAGACAATAAAGAGAAAAATTGACTATGAAGAAAAAGTAAAAATTGCTGAAGAGCATAGAAAAATTCGAGATGCTGAATCCGATAATCCCGAATTTAGGTACGAAGACAAAATAGAGTTTAATGAATGGTTTGATGCTAAATTTGAGGAAAATATAAAAGTTGGGAATTTAGAATACATCCCTAGTGAAGTATTGTTTAACACCGACTTCGAAAGTTATAAAAATGAGTTGAATTTATATTCAAAAGAAGTTGAAAATGATTAATGAAAGCACCATAGAACAATCTTTAATTGACCAATTAATTCGTCAGGGTTACACCTATTTTAACGGGGTTGATATTTCGCCAATTAGTGATAATCCAGAAAGAGAGTCTTTTAGTTCTGTTTTACTAGAAAATCATTTTAAAGAATCATTAAAGAAACTAAATCCAACACTTCCTGAATCTGCACGAGTAGAAGCCTACCAAAAGGTAATAAATCTAGGTACAGATGATATAATGGAAAACAACGAACGTTTCCATACTTTATTAACCAATGGAGTAATCGTAGAATACACCAAAGACGGGAGAACAAAAGGAATTAATGTAACCTTGTTAGACGTTGAAAACCCAGAAAACAACAGTTTTTGGGTAGTTAACCAATTGGTAGTTAAAGAAAACAATAACGAAAAACGCTTTGATGTAGTTGTTTACATAAATGGTTTGCCTTTAGTATTTATAGAACTCAAAAGTGCCACAGATGAAAAAGCAACTATACGGAAAGCTTATACCCAAATACAGAATTACAAAAAAGCAGTACCAAGCATTTTCTATTACAATGCTATCTGTGTCATTTCAGATGGCATAGATGCGAAAACATCAAGTGTATCAGCTCCATTTACTCGTTTTTTAGCTTGGAAAGCACCAAAGGAAATAGCTAATGATGTTAGAACAGAATTGCAAATTCTAACCGAATATATGCTTGATAAAAAGGTATTGGTAGAATTAATTAGATACTGTACTGTTTTTGAAAAAGAAGAAAAGAAAGATGAAAAAACAGGCTTAATTTCTCAAGTAAAAATCAAAAAAGTTGGAGCCTATCATCAATACTATGCAGTTCAAAAAGCAGTTGAACAAACATTAAGAGCTACGCATTCAAAAGATGGTGACCGAAAAGTGGGTGTAATTTGGCATACACAAGGTTCGGGTAAATCGTTATCAATGGTGTTTTATAGCGGACAGATTATCACACACCCGCAAATGGAAAATCCGACCATAGTGATGCTTACCGACCGTAATGATTTAGACGACCAACTATTTGGCACTTTTGGTAATTGTCTTGATTTGTTAAGGCAAACACCTGTACAAGCAAAAGATAGAGAACATATAAAAGAACTCTTGAAAGTATCAGGTGGTGGTGTTATTTTTACAACCATTCAAAAATTCGCACCAGCAGAAGGAAATGTCTACGAAACACTATCAGAACGCACCAATATTGTAGTAGTCGCAGATGAAGCACACAGAAGTCAATATGGATTTAAAGCTCGTGAAGTAGAAACTGATGAAGGAATGGAAACCAGATACGGGAATGCAAAATATTTGCGAGATGCTATGCCAAATGCTTCTTATATCGGATTTACTGGTACACCAATAGAAAAAGAAGACAAATCTACTCCAGCCGTTTTTGGTGATTATATAGATGTTTATGACATCAAACAAGCGGTTGATGATGGTGCAACCGTTCCGATTAGTTATGAATCTCGTTTAATAAAAATTAAACTAGAAAATAAAACAGCAAAAGATATTGATGACCAAATCAATCAAATTTCAGATGCAACAGAAGAACAACTAGAAAAAGCAAAAAAGAAAACAGCGACCATTGATGCTGTAGTTGGACATCCTGATAGATTAAAAGATGTCGCAAAAGATATTGTAACACACTTTGAAGACCGACAAAAAGTATTTGAAGGTAAGGCAATGATTGTTGGGATGACACGTAATATTTGCGTGAAATTATACAATGAAATTATTTCGTTACGTCCAGATTGGCATAATGATGATTTAGACAAAGGAATGATTAAAGTAATAATGACGAGTACTTCAGATGACCCTGAATTATTCCAACCACATCATACGACCAAAAATCAACGAAAAGATTTAGCCACTCGAATGAAAGATACCAATGATGATTTAAAATTAGTCATTGTTCGTGATATGTGGTTAACAGGTTTTGATGCGCCAAGTATGCATACCTTGTATGTAGATAAAAAAATGCAAGGAGCAAATTTAATGCAAGCTATTGCAAGAGTTAATAGAGTTTACAAAGATAAACCAGGAGGTTTAGTAGTAGATTATATTGGTATTGGTCAAGACCTAAGAAAAGCAATGGCTACATATCTTCAAAGTGGTGGAGAAGGTTCACCTGTGGTAGATATAAAAGAAGCTATTGCTGGTATGAAAGAGAAATTTGAAATCATAGAACAAATGTTCAATGGTTTTGACTTCAAAGCGTATTTCAAAGTAGATACAGCTCAAAAGCTACAAGTTTTATTAGGTGCTCAAAACTTTATTCTGACTACTCAAAAATTAAAGGAACGCTTTTTAAAAGAAGTTACTTTACTATCCAAGCTTTTTGCAATGTCAATTCCAAGTCCAGATGCAGATGCTATTAAAAACGGAGTCGCATTTTTTCAAGCTGTAAAAGCACGTATTAATAAATTCACAGGTGGCGGAGTGAAATCTGATTATGAAGTAGAAACTGCCATTAAGCAAATTATAGATGATGCCTTATCGAGTGATGGTGTCATTGATGTTTTTGATGCTGCTGGTATTGAAGCTCCTTCTGTAAGTATTTTATCAGATGAGTTTCTATTGGAAGTTAAAAATATGCAACAGAAAAATATTGCTTTTGAACTTCTTAAAAAATTATTGAGTGATGAAGTAAGTATTCGTAAAACCAAAAATTTAGTACAAGGAAAAAAGTTTTCAGAAATGTTGGAATCTGTAGTAAAGCGCTACCATAATAATCAAATTGATTCTGCTCAAGTATTGGCAGAGCTTTCAGATATTGCTAAAGAAATGCGCTTTGAAGATAACAAGTCTGAAGATTTGGGTTTAACTCCTGCGGAATATGCTTTCTATAGTGTCCTAAAGGAAAATGATTCTACGAGCTTTTTAGATGACAACAAAATGAAAGAATTGATTCATACCATTGTTGACGTTATTAGGAAAAATGCGACTGTGGATTGGAGTAAAAGAGATGATGTAAGAGCAAAATTAAGACTAACAGTAAAGAAAATATTAATGAGATATGGTTATCCGCCAGATTTAGCGAAACTGGAAGCAGACAGAGTATTAGCACAAGGAGAATCATTAGCGGAAATGTTCTCAACGGAAAACTAAGTTCAAGCACAATCATGCTACTACTAAAGAAAAAAGTAATTAATGTTAGATAATCCATATGAAAAATTTTATAGATAATGTTTTTTCAGATTCAATTACAAAACTTGAGAATGGTAAATTAAATTATAATGAAAATTCAGAAAAGAACTTAATAATTATAGACAAGTCTTATTTTAATAGTGAATATTCTAATAATATTAATATTACAAAGTGTAAAGAACATATCGCAGTATTTGATAAGCTACATGCTATAAAAACGCCTGTTTTATATTGGTTTGAATTTGAGCATTCAGAACATAAAAGTAGTAATATTCGTGAGATTTATGAAGCCTATAGAAATGGTATAAAGAAAGAATATAATGCTGATAACTACAGAAATACTTCAGCGTATAAAAAGGAATTTAAAAAAGACGGGGATGTATTATATGTTGGAAAGGTTGAAACAGGTTTCTGGGGTAGAATAGTAACACATTTAGGTTATGCTCAAAGTGAAAAAACCGCAGGAATGCAATTATTCCACTGGTATGATGTTGAAAAATTCGGAAACCTTAAGCTAAATTATATAGTTTTTGAAAAGGAGATGAAACATTTGATAGTAATACTTGAAAAAGAATTAGCAATCAAATTAAAACCCTTGATTGGGACATATTAAATAACAATTACTCCTAGTTACAACTACATACTCCTAGTTACTCCAAACCATAATTTAAAGACCTAGCATATTTGCCCTATGAAGAAACTCATAGGGCTTATTGTTGTTATTTCTCTTATTTTTTTAGGTCAGTCTGGCGTGGTGTTATTTGAAAAAATACGCCACGCTAAACGTTTAGAAATTGGCGTGGCTAAATTTAAGCTAGTCAACCTATCTTCAAGAATCCAAAGTAATCTTGTGCTTACTATTGGTAATTTTTCTTCCAGTACGTTTAGCGTAGACCAAATTAATATTAGTGCATACACCATTACTGGGCAATTACTCGCCCAACAAATTGCCCCACTACCACAATCCATATTATTACAACCCAACCAAAACAACCTACTCCCATTAGCGTATAGGCTAAATGCTCCTGTATTACTTTCTGAACTTAAAAAAATAGGTGGCGTATCAAGTGTACTGGCTAATTACCTCACTACAGGTAAATATGGACTACCCATAGTGCTTAAAGGTTTTGTAGTATCGGGAAGTATAGAAACTGAAATCCAAACCTCTATAACTGTTTAAATTATGCAAAACCTAGTCCTACTTATATTATCCCTAGCCTTTACCGTCATATTTGGTGTTGTTGGCTATTTTCTTCGCTCTATGCATATTGAAGTCAAGCAATTCATTAAAGAACTAACTGACTACACCAATAAACTTAAACAGCTCATTGTAGGTATTCAAACCCAAATTGATAAGAGTATCGAAACGGACATTGTGGAGATTAAAGCAGATATAAAAACCCTGTATTCCAAAACCCAAAAAAACACGGAAAACATTAATCAAAACCGATACGAATAATGAACACCCCTACTTCACATGAATTTGATAGCATTGGTAAAATTGAAGATGCAGGAAACTTGGTCAAAGGTGGTGGTATTGACCGTTACTGGCAGCGTGAGGGTCTTAGCTTGGATTTTAAAAAACTATTCAATGATACCATTTCAGCCCC
>CALLIG010000161.1 GCA_938009735.1 uncultured Flavobacteriaceae bacterium | reverse complement strand
GTTGCAGAAGAAAGTGGACTTGCTAGATAAGTGATTGTACTAGCAATTTCATCAACCTTAGCAAATCGTTGTAATAAGGAGGAGGTTCTTACTTCCGTAAAAAAATTAGATTCAACTTCAGCTTTGGTTTTGCCTTCTTTTTGAGCAGCGTTTTCTAAAAATTGCTCAGCTCCTTCAGATAATGTAGAGCCAGGAATTATAGTGTTTACAGTTACATCAGTTCCTTTAGTCAGTTGAGCCAAACCTCTAGATACAGCCAAAATTGCAGCCTTGGTCATACTATACGGAATCAAGTCAGTAGGCACCAAAGTGGCGCATTCACTTGAGATAAATAAAATACGTCCCCAATTATTAGTCAGCATTTTTGGTAATATCTTCTTCGATAAACGAACTCCACTCATTACGTTTACGTCAAACTGCTTCTGCCAATCAGCATCATTGGTTTTAAAGAATGATGATGACGAATAGATACCCACATTATTGATAAGAATATCAATATTAGGAAGTTGATCTAATAGTTCTTCTATCTGCTTGGAATTACTAAAATCAGCACAGACTCCTGAAATGCTGTTTTTGGGAAATTCTCTTTGTAATTTCTGTACTGCATCTTGCAGTTTAGTTTCTGTTCTCCCATTAAGAATAATACTTACTCCTTCATTTGCTAAAGCTCTTGCTGTTGCGTAACCAATACCTGCAGTAGAACCGGTTATGAAAGCTTTTTTTTCTTGTAATTTTAAGTCCATTGTTTTCCTTTCAATACTAATTCGCGAGTCCCCATGTACTAAACAACCACCACAAGACAAGTACGAGACCTATCAAAATCACAGTTAAAGTTGCATCAGAAGACCATTTCGTTTTAGGTCGTTCTGAACGCCTTTGAAATGTAACTAGCTCTAACATTGCAGCGGGTTGCGGTTCACTCATTTTACTTACAACCATTAGTATCACGGCGCAAAAAAGGAACAAGAACAACGCAAAGTGTAAGAAATTAATTCCTAAGAATAGGCCCAAAAAAGAGTCTTCACTTACCTGAATAGTTCCTTCATTACTTAAAAATTCAGCTACTAATCTAAAAACTCCAATTGCAAATCCTACCCATAAAGACACTATGGCTCCTTTAGCGTTTATCCATTTATAAAATAATCCGAAGAGAAAAACAGCAGCAATTGGTGGTGAGATATAAGCTTGTACACTTTGTAAATAATGAAAAATACCGCCTCCCATTAATGATTTCATAAAAGGAATCCAACCAAGACTTACAATAACCAATACTACAGTAGCAATACGACCAAAGCGTACCAAATCTTTTTGCTTAGCCTTAGGCTTATACTTTTGATAAAAATCAATGGTCAATAAAGTGGAACTCGAATTAAACGCAGAAGAAAGTGAACTCATTAATGCTGCCAAAAGTCCTGCTATCGCCAAACCTTTTAGACCAGATGGTAAAATCCCATTAATCATTGCAGGAAGAGCTTGATCAGCATCGTCCATTGAAAAATCAATTACGCCTTCCTGTAATAACGCATAAGCAATTACACCAGGAATGAAAAAGATAAATACAGGAAGTAATTTCAAATACCCTGCAAACAAAGCTCCTTTTCTAGCATTATTTACATCTTTTGCAGAAAGCGTTCGTTGTACTATATATTGATCAGTACACCAATACCAAACTCCTAAGATAGGAGCACCGAATAGCATTCCTGTCCATGGGTATTCGGTATCTGCAATTGGCCTCCAAAGATTAAAAAATTGTTCCCTTGGTGGATTACCCTCTTGAGAAGAAGCGTTAGTGATAACATCAATCATATGATCCCATCCGCCTAATGCATACAAACCAAATACGGTTACAGCAATGGTGCCTAATAACAAAATAAAGGCTTGTACCATGTCTGTATAGATTACGGCCTTTAGCCCTCCTAATACAGTATAAAATCCTGTAGCAATAACTGTGATTATTGCGCCGGTCCAAAAAGGGATTCCGATAGTTTCAAAAACCAAAGCACCTGCAAATATTATCAGCGAAATTTTTGTGATCACATAAGCCAAAATAGAAATTACTGAAAGATAACTTCGACAAGCCTTAGAATATCTTTTTTCAAGAAACTCAGGCATGGTATACACTCCTGTTCGAAGATAAAAAGGTACAAATACCCATCCTAAGAGTATCAAAACCAGAGATGCAATAATCTCAAAATTCGCCATGGGCATATTACCTCGTGCACCAGCTCCTGAAACTCCTAAAATAATCTCTGAACCAATATTTGAAGCAAAAAGCGAGGCTCCTATAACCAACCATCCCGAATTTTTACCTGCTAAAAAATAATCAACCGCACTTCCAGATTCTGATTTGGTTTTTGACGCCCATTGGGCAATCCATAATATAACTCCAAAATAGATAAGAATTATCGCAATATCTAAGAAACTCAAGCTTGATAGCATAGTCTGATGTATTATTTTAATGAAAGATTACCAGTCGTTTAATCCTAATAATTTTTTTCCTAAATCAGTTAATTCGGCTGTTTCGTATTTCGTTTGTTCCCAGTTTCTAGGGTCGCCAGGAAAAGCATAACCTTCAGGTGCTACTCTATTTTTCCAAGAATTGATACGCCAGTTTCTTAATTCCTCG
>CALLIG010000160.1 GCA_938009735.1 uncultured Flavobacteriaceae bacterium | reverse complement strand
AATTGTTCTTTGTTCATTACTAAAGGTGGAGCAAAACGAATGATATTGCCATGCGTAGGTTTGGCAAGTAATCCGTTTTCTTTTAATGCCATACAAATATCCCAAGCTGTAGAGCTGTCTTCTGTATCATTAATTAAAATTGCATTTAGTAATCCTTTACCTCTAACCCCATTAACAATGTTTGAACCTTCTATAAATTTACTAAGTTCTGATCGGAATAATTCCCCCAAATCAAAAGCGTTTTGAGCAAGCTCTTCATCTTTAATTACCTCAAGAGCTGCCATACCTACAGCAGCGGCTATAGGATTTCCTCCAAAAGTACTACCGTGATTTCCCGGCTTAATAACATTCATGATACTATCATTAGCCAATACGGCAGAAACAGGATAAGCTCCTCCGGAAAGGGCTTTACCTAGAATTAAAATATCTGGTTTTATTTCTGGAGTACCACTACAATGTTTATCGGCACAAGAACAGTTTCCACAAGTTGCCAATAGTCGTCCTGTACGAGCAATCCCCGTTTGAACTTCATCGGCTATAAAAAGTACATCGTGTTTTTCACAAATTGCTTTGGCACCTGCTAAGTAACCATCTGATGGCACATAAACTCCTGCTTCCCCTTGAATAGGCTCCACCAAAAAGCCTGCAACATTTGAATTATTCTTTAATGTCTCTTCTAAAGCCTGAAGGTTATCGTATTCTATTTTAATAAATCCATCAGTATAAGGACCAAAGTTTTTACGAGCAACTGGATCATTCGAAAAAGAAATAATGGTTGTAGTTCTGCCGTGAAAATTATTTTCACAAACCACGATTTCTGCCTGATTTTCAGGTATACCCTTTACTTCATAAGCCCATTTACGGCATAACTTTAATGCTGTTTCAACTGCCTCAGCACCTGTATTCATAGGTAAGAGCTTGTCAAACTTAAAAGTTTCAGTTGCATACTTTTCAAACTTACCTAAAACATCATTGTAAAATGCTCTCGATGTAAGCGTTAAAGTTTGCGCTTGATTCACCATCGCCCCAACAATTTTTGGGTGGCAATGACCTTGATTTACTGCGGAATAAGCAGAAAGAAAATCATAATACTTTTTTCCTTCTACATCCCAAACAAACACACCTTCTCCCCTATTTAATACAACAGGTAATGGATGGTAATTGTGTGCACCGTACTTGTCTTCCAACGCAATAGCGTCTTCCGAAGTGATTTTTTCTAAAATTGACATGATAAAAATTACTTTAAATAAAACTTCAGTAATTCCTTTTTTACCTTTTTCCTTTCGAAGATTCGAAAATTCAGCGTGGGAGAGAAATCATCCTCATTGAGTGGCTAAATTACAAAAAAGAATAGAAATCAATGAAATGACCAAGTATTCATCAAAAGAATAATTTTATGAAGAACAAAATGAGCAAAATTCATTTTTGTAGTCTTTATCTTACAATCATGTCGCCTATCGATTTATACTTGCGTTTCATCGACGAATTAAAACGAACAAGTTGACCCTAATTCTTTACCATATAAATAACATAGTTTACTAACTAACACTAATACACAAACCACTATATGAATTTTCTACAAAACATGTTTGACAATCTCTCCGACTCATTCGGAAGCTTTTTACCAACTACTATTGCGGCTATATTAATACTTATAATAGGTTCGATTATTGCTGGATTTATTAAAAGGATAATCACAAAAGTGATTAAAAAGACCAAAGTAGATGACAAATTGGGTTCTGGAAAGCCCATCATTTCTATTCTTGTCGGTAAACTAGTTTACCTTTTTATAATGATTTTCGTTTTCATGCTTGCTTTAGAAAAGCTTGGAATGACAGGTGTTCTTGAGCCTGTTAAAAATTTACTTAACGGTTTCACCGATTTCATACCTAATATTGTAGGTGCTGGCTTGGTAGGCTACATTGGTTATATGCTGGCCAACATTGTTTCAGAACTTGTAGGTCTTTCAGGTGATACCATCAGACGCTTAGCACCTAAACTTAGGTTACCTGAAAACCTTGATTTAGTTGCAATATTAAAAAAGATAGTTTTTATCTTTATATTCATTCCATTACTTATTACAGCATTAAATATCTTAAATATGGATGCTATTTCAGTTCCTGCAACTGATATGCTTCAACAATTTTTTGCAGCTATCCCTAAAATTTTAGTAGCAGTTATTATCATCATACTTTTTGTTGTGGGTGGTAAATTCGTTGCTGGTTTGCTTACTGACTTATTAGAAAGTCTTAATTTAAACAGCATTGTGAGTAAAATGAACTTAGGTGATGCGGCATCTAAAACGAACCTTCCTAAGGTAATCGGTAACATTGCTTATTTCTTTATTGTTCTTTTCGGGATTACAACTGCTTTAGAAAAGTTAGAATTTGCAAAACTTACCGAAATATTAGATACTATAGTAGGTATGTCTGGTAATATTTTATTCGGATTGATTATTCTACTTATAGGAAATACAATAGCATCTTTTGCGCACAAAGCAATGTCTAAGGGAACTAACAATGCTTTTGTTGCTTCTATAGCAAGAATGTGCATATTAGCTATCTTCTTAGCAATGGGTCTAAAATCAATGGGAATTGGTGATGAAATCGTAAACATGGCATTCGGAATTACATTGGCAACCATTGCTGTTACTATCGCTCTTTCTTTTGGACTTGGAGGTAGAGAAGCTGCAGGTAAACAAATGGAACGAATATTGAATAAATTCAATGATAAAAAATAAACACTAGTACCATTAATTAATAATTAAATTAGGGATCCTTTTTCAAGGGTCCCTAACTTTTTATAATGCGTTACTATTTATCAAGGTAGAAACCTGAAGTTCTATACGTTTAAGCTCTCTTAAAATATCATTTTTATCCATTTGCATCCAGTTATAAAGCTTAATCATACTCATAAAAATTATACATAAAAAACCAGAACTTGCCCATTTAATTAGTTCATTAGTTTGATCCGTATTAAAAAATTGTACCAATGAATAAATAAGTGCCGCTAAAACAACTAGGTTGAAAATATTCATAACAATTGCTAACCATCCCATCTTCCCACGATGAAGTCCTCCTATTTTTTCAATGAGGTTCTGCTCACCCAACTCATCATAAAATTTCGCTTCTTCTGCGCTTAAAGCTTCTTTGATTAATTCATCTATTTTTTCTTCTTGTTTACTCATCATATTATTTTTTAATTATTGTTTTTAAC
>CALLIG010000159.1 GCA_938009735.1 uncultured Flavobacteriaceae bacterium | reverse complement strand
TGAACTTTATAAAGTAAAAATTTAAGTGTTTCTAAATCAACATATTGGTTTGCCATGATTCCTCTTCGTTTTAAAAATTATAGTGCTTCAATGTAGAATTTAATATACGAAAACTCATTAAACTGGTTTAATAAAACTTTTTAGGGTTTGCGCTTCGCTGGATGAAGAGGTTTTAATGTTTCTTAATTCTTGTAGATTTTTATTCGAGAATTGGTTTATTGTAATAGATAAAAATGAAGCCGATACGGAAAGACGTAAGTTTAATTTTTACAGAAAAACTATATTGCTTGCATACAGCATTCAATACACAGAAACTTATGAAACTGGTCTACTAAAATCTTTGATTGAAAGTTAGTTTTAAAAAACAAGTGCGAAATACTCGTTTATAAATGTTTGTAAGCATTTACTTCTCGGTATTTACCGATTTGTATTGCTTTTTTATAAAAATTGTAAGATTTTTGGAGTAGCACTTATAAAATAGATATATGAGTACCCAGGTACTCTTAGCCAATTGTTAGCAATAATTACGAATTAGATGAAAGATAGAGATTGGTATATTAAAAACAAAAACATTTTTGATAAACTTTCTGATAAAGTTGAAACTATACTTGTTGATATATTGGATGAGAATAAAATTGAATATCACCAGGTTCATAGCCGAACAAAAACTATTGAAAGTTTTACTAAGAAACTTGAAAATCCAAAATATAAAACCTCCGCAGAATTAACAGATTTATCTGGTATCAGGATTATTTCTTACGTAGAGGATTCAATTCCGCTAATCTGTAAAATTATTGAAGATAATTTTACTATTGATAAAGAAAATAGTCTTGACAAAGGAGATATTTTAGGATTGGATAAGGTCGGTTATAAATCAGTTCATTATGTTGGAAAACTACCAAGTTCTAGAATTAAATTAACTGAAAACAAAAAGTTTAAAAATTTGAAATTTGAAATCCAAGTTCGAACTATTCTTCAACACTCGTGGGCGGAAATAGAACACGATAGGAATTATAAATTTGGAGGTCAATTACCTCGTAATATTCAAAGAAGATTCAAATTACTAGCGGGGCTTTTAGAATTGGCAGACAATGAGTTCAATTCCATATCAAAAGAAATAGATAGTTATTCTAAAGATGTTAAAAATAAGACTACTCAAGGGAATCTAAATATTGAAGTTAATTCTACCTCCCTTCGAGAATATATGAATCAAAAATTATCATCAATCAAAGGAATAAAAACGAATGCAGAAATCGAAGACAGTCATATTATTGTTGATGAAATTAGGAGATACGGCATAATAACATTGGACGAATTGGATAAAATTATTCCAAAAGATTTGTTTGAAAAATATAGAGAAATTGGCGATAGTATTTCTGCTATAGGAACAATTAGGGATATATTAATTTTAAATGATTACAAGAAGTATTTTGAAAAATCTTATGAGGATGAATGGTGGTTCACGAGTAACGAAGATTTTGAAATCTTCAAAAGGTATGGTTTTAAACTTATTCAATTTGAAAAAGAAATAAATTGGAACCCACGAGACATAGAAGATTATGACTTTTAAGATAACTATTGCTAACACAACCTATAAACAATATGGGCTTCCGGCTTAATCGCAGGGTTTGTGTATTTTTATGATGTCCGCAAAATCTTTGGGATTTTGCTTTAAACAAGGAAAAGAAAAAACAAAACAAAAAGATTTTGCTATGTGCGTGGCGGAAAGTAAACGATAGTTTGCTCCCGTACTGTTCATAGCTCAACCGTTACCTGCAAAAAATAAAAAAAACAATCGCAATTTTCCTCTCAATTATTACAATTGTTATCTGTGGGTGGCTTATTATAAATCGGTTGAATTTACTTGATATTCCGTCTAACAAAAATGACACATATGCTTCATTTGAAAAGCAAAAAATAAATAATAGAACTGACATTAATGAATGTGAAAAAGATATCTTAAAAAATGCAATTGATTTTGAAAGAGAAAATAAAAGGCAGATCTCTGTTATATCTTATCAAACTCAAATTACAGCATTTGTAATTATTCTAATTCAAATAGTTCTATTGATTATTATACTAATGATTCCTAAAAAAGTCAAGGGCAGAATCAATCCTGAATGATATTCAGAAAGTAATGATGAAAAGACGCGTTGAAAATAAAAGTAAAAGAAAAATCCTTGCTAGCGCTCGCCTGTGACGAGTGCCGAACCGAGTAAGAAATACGAATTATATAAAACCACAATAAAAATTGTGGTTTTTCTTTTGATGCTACATTGAAATGAAATAAAAAAATGTGATTACTTTAGTACTAGTTAAAGGGTGCGACCATCGATAGTAATATGGCCTTAGCGTAGTTATAGTATTGCATTTTAATTTATAGAGAAGTTTATGACCATTTCTGAATTAACCGATAAAATTACTATTCATCTTCAAGAAAATAGCCTGAAAGATTTTAAAAATCAGTTGGAAGATTTCAATTTCGATTCCATTGCTGAACGTATTGAATTTGATTCTGAAAAGTATAAAAAAGTAATACTTCATCAGGTTGACCTCTTTGAAATAATCTTAATTTGCTGGCTTCCTCATCAACAAACACCAAAACACAAACACCCAGATAATGGTTGTTTAATGAAATTGTTTCAGGGGCAGTTAAATGATATTAGAATTACAGAAGCAGCAGCAATTGAAACCATTGTTAACGCAAATGAAATTACATACATTGAAGGCGCTGAAATTCATACGATTTCAAATATGGCGGAGAAATCTATTTCACTACATATTTATGCTCCAGGTAATTTTTACAATTGAATTTTATTACGTTAAAATCATTAAGTAACCCCTGCTGACCCGAGCAAAAGTCATAAAAAATATGAAAATATTAGCTATAGAAGTGATGAGTAATGCAGCAGGTATGCTGCTGATAGATGGCACCCAAAAAACTTATGAAGTAATAAATCTTGGTAAAGTATTAGCAATGCCAAAAGGTGATACTACCATAAAAGACCTCATCGATTTTCAGACCAATTTTGCTACACATCTTCAGAAGCAAAGTATTGATAGACTTGTGTTATGCGAAAGCGGAAAAGACGCTAAGAAAATGAGAGTACGAATGGAGTTTGCAATTCTTAGCGAATGCGAGAAACTGTCTATTGACTATAAAACATACCCTACTGGCTCGTGTACCCGAATAATTAATTCGAGCTATACCAAAGAAACGGGTCGCGCATTTGCAGACGAATTAGCTCAATATAAATTGCCAAAATATATGGGCAAGACACTTGCTGCTGGATGGCGATTTTTAGAATAATTAATATGACCCGCTACCACTAATATGCGACTAGTGGCAACCTGTCTAATAGTCACAATTTTCTAAAATAAATACATACCAAAGCAATCAATTCTCTCAGCTTTCATGACGTCTCATTAAAAACCTATAAACAACTCCACCTTTTATGGATAATATCTCAAATGCGATTCTTGCCCTTTCTTTAATCATTATCATGTTCGGCATGGGGCTATCTTTAAAGCTAAAAGATTTTATTCAAGTTTTCATTCGCCCTAAAGCTATCTTGATTGGTCTTTTATGTCAGATAATTATACTTCCTATTGTTGGTTTCATTTTGATACGGGTTTTTACTTTATCCCCAGAAATAGCAATTGGTATTATCATAATTTCGGCATGCCCTGGCGGACCAACTTCAAACCTAATTACTCATTTAGCAAATGGCGATACAGCTCTATCAGTATCCTTAACAGCAATTAGTAGCCTAATCACATTGGTATCCATTCCTTTTATTATCAATTTGGGTTTACAGGAAATATTAGGACAAGGAACTACTATTCAATTGAACATCGCTCAAACTATCTTGCAAGTATTCATTATAGTAATTCTTCCTGTTGGATTGGGAATGCTCTTAAATTATAAAAAACCAAGCTTCGCTCTTAAAATGGAAAAACCTGTAAAAAGAGCCTCTGGAATATTTTTTGTTGTGGTCTTAATCGCGATTCTTTTCAAAGAAAGAGCGCTTCTTATTACACATATACAAGAAGCTGGGCTAGTTACCTTAACACTAAATATTCTGACCATGTCTATTGGTTATGGTTTAGCTTCGGTTTTTAAGCTACCACTAAAACAACGCATTTCTGTTTCAATTGAAGGAGGAATTCAAAACGGAACATTAGGCATTAGCATCGCAACGATATTACTTAATAATACAGCTTATGCGATTTCACCTGCGGTATATGGAACGCTGATGTTTTTAACCTCCGGAATATTTATATATTGGAGCAACAAGAAAATAGCGAAGCTAACTCAAGTCGATTAAAATTTCATGGATTAGCCTTTACCCAAACGTTTTCTGATTTTAGAAAGACCTACTGGGGTTAAGCCTAAGTAAGAAGCAATAAGATACTGAGGAACTCTTTGAAGAAGCCCTGGTCTTTTCTCTAAAAGCCTTAAATAGCGCTCTTCGTTACTACGACTATTGAGACGTTCCACACGACTATACGATTTTATGAATGCCTCTTGCATTGACAACCTACCGAAACGCTCTAATTGATGTGAACTTTCAAAAGATTTTTCTGTATCCTTTTTTTTGATGGCGTAGACCGTAGTGTCTTCAGATGCTTTTAAATAATATCGTGACGGCGCCTCTTTTACATAAGCCAACAGGTCAGTAAAAAAAACATCTTCTGTATAAAACTCGCGCACTTTTATCTCCCCTTCATCCATTTTATAATAGTAAATACAACCGGTATCTATGTAATAAAAATGGGTTACAATCTGCCCCGGAGAAATAAGCGTTTCCCCTTTTTTAAGAGTGATTTTTTCATATGCCTTCAACCAATGATCTAGGTGCTCTTCATCTACTGTAGTGTAGGAGAGAATTTTATTTTTGAGGTTTTGAAGAGAATCCAATATTTCTATTGTGCTTTTAGATTGCTAATATGATATGAAACGCGGATAAATATAGACATTTTACAAAAAATGGCTTCCAATATTTAGTCAGATTCTTAATTTAAAACTCAACCATTTTTATAGAATGAAAAACATATTGGTCTAAAATCAGTACCTTAAGAGAGAATGACCGATCAAACCACAAATTCAACCACTAAGTATCGCGGCTATACCCTATTTATCTTAACCGGGGTGTATGTTTTCAATTTTATCGATCGACAGATTTTAGTCATCCTGCAAGAATCAATAAAACAAGAATTAGATCTTTCCGACACCCAACTTGGGTTAATGTCTGGTTTTACTTTTGCCATTTTCTATGTTTCCTTCGGAATACCCATCGCTCGTTTAGCAGACAAAGGGAACCGGAGAAATATCATCGCCATTTCTTTAACCATTTGGAGTGCTATGACTGCACTTTCTGGAAGTGCACAAAACTTTGTGCAACTATTGTTAGCACGTATCGGAGTTGGCATTGGAGAAGCAGGAGGAAGTCCACCAGCACATTCCATAATATCAGATCTGTATCCTCCTAAAAAAAGAGCAACTGCCTTAGCCATTTATTCTACAGGAATCTCCATCGGAATATTATTAGGTTTTTTACTTGGCGGATGGATAGATGAAGCCTTCGGTTGGCGAACTGCTTTTCTAGTGGTAGGTTTACCCGGAATTATATTTGCTTTAATTGTACGTTTCACAGTCAAAGAACCACCCCGTGGACTTTCTGAAAATGGAAAGCAAGATGCTGATCAGCAGCATTCAATGAAGGATGTTTTCAAACTTCTTAGAGATAAAAAATCTTTTCGCTATATCGCCCTCGGCGCAGGCCTGGCTGCGTATGTAAGTTATACTATAAATTCATGGCTTCCTTCTTTTATGGCAAGAGTACATGTCATGAGCATTAGTGAAATTGGAACTTGGCTCTCTCTTATTTTCGGAATAGGTACAGGATTAGGTTATTTTATGGGCGGATATTTGACCGACAAACTTTCTAAAAAAGACAAGCGTTGGTACCTCTGGCTTCCTACTTTAGGGCTTCTTTTTTCTATTCCACTTTCACTAGTTGCTTTTTTTGCTACTGAAGCAAATACTACATTGCTTGCAATAATAATTCCTGCTTTTCTGAATTCACTTTACTTAGCACCATGTATTGCATTAACACATGGTATCGTTAATGTCAGAATGCGTGCACTATCCTCTGCAATTCTCTTTTTTGTACTTAATATTATCGGACTTGGATTCGGTCCTTTTATTGGTGGAATAATTAGCGACGCGCTTCAACCTACTATGGGCGTTGATGCTTTACGTTGGGCCTTAAGTAATTCGGTAATTGCAAGTTTACTTAGTGCAACTTGTTTTTACATTGCTTCAAAAAGCATTCGAAAAGATTTGATGGTGTAAGCACTCAAGAATACAAGCTAAGTAAATCAGTTCAGTTTAAAACCCGGAGAAACAGGACTGTGTTTTTTTGAGTATTCTAATAACTCTTCCTCGGTATATTCTGCTCCACTTTTAGGTATTAGCTTTCGCAATTCTGATACCTTTTCTGCACTTAAAAATTTAGGCATATCAGAAAAAGCATTGGTCACATAAGACATCACATCAGCAATATCTTTATCCGAAATGGATTCATTTCGAATAAGTCCGGGCATGGCCAGATTAAAATTATACGCTGTACCTTTTACCGTGACAGGACCTTGAAGTCCGTGAAGAATGATAAGACCTAGTCTTCTGGCATCGGCCACATGTTCTGATTTCATTAATGGTGGTGCTAAGCCCTCAATACCTTCACCATTACCACCATGGCAAGAAGCACATATTTGATAGAACATTTTAGCTCCGGCAGTTCTGTTGTCTTCGTTCAATGATTTTCTAGAGTAAATTGGGTTTACTGTTTCTGTTGTTTTATTCTCAATAGTTGTGGCGAGTTGCGACATAAAATTAGGCTCATCAAAAGATGACATGGTAACTAACGTCTCTGAAAAATAGCTTTCTTGGCCATCAAGTCCACTTAAAACAGCTTCTTCAAAAATAGTGCTGCCTTTATGCTTGTTGAAGACTGGCATCAGCAATCTAAAAAACGAATTATCGATTGAGATCCACTTACCTAAAGAGCTACTCAGATATAGGTCGATTGTAGCATCATTCTTTGCTATCAATTCTTCAAATAAAAACGCTGCTTTGGTGCTGTTCTCCTTAGAAATGAACTGTTCCAATAAAACAATAGCATGAGCAGTTACATCAGATTCATTTCCATCTGCTACTGCAGTCAAAAAATTAAAATCAAGTGCATCCAATCCGTTCAAAGTATGTAGGGCATGAATACGTGTCCATTTACTGTCTCCATTTAAAGCCAATTCTTTCAATTGCGAAACCGCATCTTTACTTTCCTTAAAAATCAAGAAGTTTTGAGCTCTATCGCGAACCCACCCGTTTTTATGTTTTAAAAGCGCTACCAATTCTGAACTATTTAAAGCCTCAAAATCAGGAATGGCTTCTGTCTTGTTCGCTGAACTTTTAACCTTTAAAATTCGACCGAAGTTTACCAAAGTATCCATACGACTTACCGCTGTCTTTTTCTTCAAATAAGGACTTAAGTATGCATGGTGACCAATCATTCCGCGGTGCATATCAACGATATACATTGCCCCATCAGGTCCGTTTTTTAAAGTTACTGGGCGGAATCCTTCATCAGTAGATGCTAAAAATTCTTTATTCTCCCAAGCTTGTTTTGCGGTTGTAGAATCTCCTGTAAAAGTTAAAATATTACGTTTTATTAAATTCCCTTCAGGAATACTTACAAAAACGTTTTCATTATATCCTTCAGGAAAAGCACCACCTCTATAAAGCACCAAGCCAGCTGCGGCTGTTGTATTTACCAAAACGCTATCTGCATTTAGTACTCCAGGTGCATACCCCCTATTTACATCTGTTGCATGAATTGGATACACTCGCTGATCATTGGTAAGCTTTTGATTCACCCCTGCCTTAGGTGTAAAATTCTTATTTCGAACCAAACGATTAGGCAGCACATGATCACCCAACAATTGCTGTGAATTGTTGTTGTAATATAATCGACCAAAGTTATCATGAGAAATTCCCCATTGCCCTCTAAAAGTAGTGGGTTCTTTTTTCCAAACTCCATTTTTTCGTTGGTATCTGAAATTTGATTTCGCATTGTAAATCCAGTTATCAACGTTTAATAGCAATCCGTTTGGTTGATGTTCAGGATTACCTTCTGCTGCATAAATAGAATCTACCACAATGCGGTTTGTTGGCTTATCATTTTCAATATCCACAAAATATAAAAAGGGCGGTTCTGCATACAACAATCCTCCATATACATGAGCTAAAGCTCTAGGCATAACGAGACTATCTAAAAATATCTTTGCATGATCTGCCACGCCGTCATTATCTAAATCTTCTAAAATTCGAATGCTACCGGTGGGTTCTTCCTCGCCTGAGCCTCTGATATCATCCATATAACCAGGCATTTGGGCAACCCAGATTCTTCCCTTGGAATCAAAATCAATTGCCACAGGTGCTTTTAACAAAGGCTCTGAAGCAATCATCTCCAACTCAAAACCAGGTTCGACCTGATATCCATCCAAAGAAATAATAGGTTCTTCAAAAGAAGTTTGACAAGAAAATAGAAGACAAAAAATAGAAATTGATAGGATATACCTCATGGCAATGCGAAGCGCAATTTATTTATAAAGATAAGAAATGGTGACTCAATTATTATTCAATCAATCCGAAAACTCTAGGTAACCAAAGTGATATTTCAGGGATATAGGTTATTGCAAAAAGCACAACGGTCATGGCTGCCAATAAAGACAGCAAAGGTTTAATCACTTTTGTTACTGGGACTTTTGCTACACCACTACCTACAAACAATAAGGTACCTACAGGAGGCGTACAAATGCCAATACAAAGATTCAGAACGATAACCATACCGAATTGAACTGGATGCATACCCAAAGCCATGGCGACCGGTAAAAATATTGGGGTAAAAATTAAAACTGCTGGTGTCATATCCATAAACGTACCTACCACCAAAAGAATAACATTTATCAATAAGAAAATGACAATAGGATTACTAAATGAATTTAGCATTCCATCAGTCAACATTTGAGGAATTCCTTCGAAAGAAAACAGCCATGACATCACCATTGATGTTGCGACCAAGAACATAACTATCGCTGTAGTTTTTGCACTCCTTAATAGTACAGGTTTAAAATCGCTAAATTTTAATTCTTTATTTATAAAGCCGAGTAGCGCAGCGTATACAACCGCAATGGCAGCCGCCTCAGTAGCTGTAAAGATTCCTGCAACAATACCCCCAACCACAATAATTAACAAGGTGAGGCTTAGAAAAGCATTTTTAAAATCTGTAATTAATTTCTTGAAGCTAGCTCGTTTTGCTCTTGGCAATTTATTCTTTTTCGCATACAGATAAACCATAAACATAATAGCCAAGCCAACCAAAATACCTGGAATATAGCCTGCAATAAACAATGCAGCTACAGAAGCTGTTCCGCCACTAGCTAATGCAAAAATGATTAACACATTACTAGGCGGAATCAACAAGCCTGTTGTTGATGAACTAATATTAACAGCTGCACTAAATTCTCTTGGGTATCCTTCATTTTCCATTTGATCGGTAAGTGTACTGCCAATTGCTGAAGCTGCAGCAACTGCAGAACCTGAAATTGCACCGAAAAGCATTGCCGAAATCACGTTTACAAATGCAAGTCCACCAGGCAGACTTCCAATCAGGGACTTCGCAAAATCAATAAGTCGTTGGGCAATCCCTCCTCGATTCATAAGCTCTCCTGCGAGAACAAAAAACGGAATCGCTAGAAGTGCAAAATTATCAATACCAGTAGTCATTCGCTGACTGGCAGTAGTAACAGCTGGTAAGAATGCTATATTGAGTATTAGGGTTAGCATGGTAGCTATACCAATGGAATACGCGACAGGCACACCATAGGCTAATAGTCCAAAAAAGCTAACAAAAAGAACGATGATACTAATTACTTCTATACTCATCTATTCGAAATTTAATTTTTTGATATTATGAAGGGAAAAGAAAATGATCACTAAACCGCATATAGGAACAATAGCATAAACATACCCCAACGGCACATTCAATGCCGATGAAATTTGACCTAAACTCAAGGTAGTATACACCAAATTTCCACCACCAATCACCATAATGATGAACGCAAAAATTGCCATAATTACTTGAATCACTTTTTGACGACTATGTCTTTTCTCTTCAGAGAGTTTTGATAATAGAAAGTCCATAGAAAGATGTCCTTCTTTTTGTCCGTTGATGTAAGCCGCTCCTAAAACAGTCAGCCAAATCAAAGCAAACCGAGCAAACTCCTCAGTAAATGAGCTTGACTTGCCTACCACATAACGTGAGATTACTTGCCAAACTACGTCTACTACTAGCAATGCAAAAATTGCTACTAATAGCCATTCGATGACCTTATTCAACTTGTTATATAACTTATCCATTTAGTTGGCATTTATTTTATCGATGAGTTCTTTCATTATTGGGTCTTTCATCAAATTATCCATTACAGGTTTAGACTTTATTTGAAAAGGTTTTTTGTCAGGATAAAAGAATTTTACGCCATTCTTTTTAAGCATTTCCATTTGTTCGGCAATGGTCTCTTTCCAATACACCTTTTGCCTAACTACGCTTTCTTTTGAGGCTGCCATAAGCCATTCTCGTTCTTGTTCTGAAAGCGTATCCCAGAATTTAGTTCCGATGATAACTACATCAGGAATCATGGTATGCTCATCAAAAGTGTAATATTTACAGACTTCGAAGTGATTAGAAGTAACAAAAGAGGGAATGTTATTCTCAGCTCCATCCACAACATTCTGTTGTAATGCAGTATAAAGTTCACTAAATGCCATTGGTGTTGCAGAAGCGCCTAAAGTATTTGCCATCGATACTGACATTTGGTCGTTTTGTACTCTTAACTTTAATCCCGTTAAATCATCAGGGGAGTTAATTGGTTTTTCTAGTGTATAAAAACTTCGTGCTCCTGCATCATAAAAACACAAACCACGCAATAAGTATTCACTACCACTTGCTAAGAGTTGTTCGCCAACTTCGCCATCTAGGTTTCGCCATAAATGTGCTTCATCACGAAATAAATAAGGAACAACCGTCAATTGATATTCAGGTGCAAAGTTGGAAAGCGCCGATGCACTTACTTTGGTAATCGCTATGCTTCCGATTTGCAAAAGCTCTAATACTTCACGTTCCGAGCCTAATTGTCCATCAGGAAAAACTTTGATTTGTAATTTACCTCCTGACTTTTCATTCAAGATACTTTGCATATCTAAAATACCTTTATGAACAGGATGTGAGGTGGGTAAGGAATGTGCAAAGTACAGCACTTTGGTATCGCTTACCGCCGAACAAGAAGATAGCAGCAGGCATAAAAGTGCAATGACACTTAATGCGAGATGCTTCTGAATAGCGTTTCTTTTTATCATCTGTTATATCAAATTTTCTCTAATTCCTTTTTCTAATCCTGATAATTGCGCCAAGCCCATCGCTCTTCCAATAAGTGAATAACCTGAATAAAAATCATTCTGGCGTTTTTTATCGTCTAGTAAGACATGACCGTGATCTGGTCGCATAGGAATGGAAACTATTCCGTTGCCATTTTTGGTTCGTTTTATTTGCTCCTTCACAATAGCTTTCATCACTTTATCAATGGGCACAGAACCTCCTAAATGTTCAGCCTCGTAAAAACTACCATCATCATTCCTAGCAACATTTCTTAGATGGATAAAATGGATTCTATCTCCAAAATCTTCTACTATTTTCACCAAATCATTATCGCCGGAAGCCCCTAAAGAACCTGAGCAAAATGTGAGTCCGTTGCTTGGTGACGGACAGCAATCCAATAAAAATTTTAGCTCTTCATAATTAGAAACAATTCTAGGAACTCCAAAAACTGAAAATGGCGGATCATCAGGATGAATAGCCATCTTCACTCCTATTTTTTCCGCTTCTGGAATAATTGCATTCAAAAAGTACGATAAATTCTCTTGTAACTTCTCTTTACTAATCTCTAATACCGTTGCATGATTCGCTTTAAATTGGTCTAGCGCAATTAGCTTTCGTGAACCAGGCATTCCTGCTAAAATAGATTCTTCTAGCTTTTTTCTACCCGCATCATTTAATCCATCCCAATAACCTTTCGCTGTTTCGAAGACCTCATCTGTATAAGTTTCTTTGGCATCTTCTCTTTTCAATATAAAAAGGTCAAAAGCTGAAGCAGCTATCGGACTGTAATGCAATGCAGAACCGCCAGAAGGTAAAATGTAATCTAGGTCTGTTCGCGTCCAATCAATCAATTGCATAAAGTTATAGCATACATGATAGATGCCATTCTCCGCAAGGTTTTTTAAGGTCTCAATGTATTTCGCGATATATTCATCTCTTTCTGGATACCCATATTTTATGGATGTATGAATGTTGACACTTTCGACAACAGACCATTCTAGTCCATGCGATTCGATTTCCTTTTTGAGAGATGCAATTGTCTCAACTGGCCAAACTTCTCCCAATGGGACTTCCTGACAAGCGGCAACAACACCTTCTACTCCAATTTGTTTTATATCATCAAGGCTAACCCCAAAAGAAGGCCCAAACCATCGAAATGTTTTCTTTAAATACTCCATAAAAATTAAACTCCTGAAAATGAATTAAAACCACCATCTACATCAAAAATGCTACCTGTAACAAAACTAGAAGCATCACTAAGTAAGTAATGCACCATTCCGTTTAATTCAGAAGCATCACCAAAACGACCCATTGGAGTATTTTGGATTATACTATTTCCTCTATCGGTAAATGAACCGTCTTCATTCGTTAGTAATCTTCTGTTTTGGTTGCCTATAAAAAACCCAGGCGCTACAGCATTTACACGAATCTTATCGCCGTGTTTTGAAGCTAATTCATTTGCCATCCACTTTGTGAAAATATCAACTGCTGCTTTTGCCATAGAATATCCTAAAACTCTTGAAATTGTTTGCTTAGCAGCCATAGAAGATATATTTACAACTGAACCGAAACCTTGTTTCACCATCAACTCACTTAAAATAGTTGTTGGAATTACCGTACCGAATAAATTAATATCAACCACTTTTCTGGTATCACTAACCTCTATATCTCGAATGGTCTGGTCTGGTTTTAAAGTTGCACCAGGAATATTTCCACCTGCAAGATTTACGAGTCCATCAAGCTGGTCAAAATCTTTTTCAATAGTATCTTTTAAACTGTTCAATGAATCCTCATCCATAACATCAACCACATAGATATGGGTGCTATTTGGAGAAATCGCATCTAGTTCTTTTTTCTTCGCTTCTAATTTATCAATCGATCGACCTAACAATAATACATTAGCGCCATTTTGCACCAAGTATTCAGCTATTGATCCTCCGAGGGTTCCTGTGCCGCCAGAAAGGGCGTAATTTTTATTTTTGAGGGAAAGTAGTTCGTTCATCTAATCTTCTTTTGCCATTTTGTATCCGGCTATGGTTGTGTAATATTTTGTAATCATATTCGGAATTTCCCATGCTGGTAATTCCCCTTCTTCTAAATACTTTAAATAGTTTTCCGTCACCTGTCCGAAGTGTGCTTCATGACCTATTTTAAACTCATCTGGAATATTGATTTTCCATTGACCATTCGACATTTTTTCTGCCTTAGTACCCGGAAACAATTCTTGGATCTCTTTATCAATAACACTTTTTAGTACATCATCAAACGGACTCTTTATAGTTGGTTGAATGTATAAAACAGGTTTGTAATTTTCTTCAGCACCCTGTTTTATAATTAAATCACACTTGGTACCCCGCATGATACTGTAATGTGTATCGCCCGTTCCTTCCGGCGCTTGGTAATTCCATATTACAGAAACCTTTGCATATTTGCCTTTGATTTTATAAGTCATTTCTCCATTGGAATAGGTATGTAGTTTGCCATCTACAATATCCTTTTTCAAATACTCAGGATACTCCTCAAGCTTTGTAACTTTCGCAAACTCTTCAGGCGTTAGAATTGTCGGCCAACGTTTTGCTTGTAGCATCTCAACATCCGTAGAGTCAATAACCTGTTCTGAAAAAGCTTCCCATTGCACTAAATCAACCAAGTGCGTTGTAACATCTACAATGCCTTCCCCTTCCTCATTTACATCAAAAAACCATGCTGGTCTCACCAATGGATTACCCGATACATATTTAAAAAAATGATGCACACTTTCTTTTACGATCGCTGGTTCTTCAGGAGTACCGTCTACCAATTCACCAAATACTGCTGGTAGCATTGAAAACTTTTTTTGCATCATGGTCGTTGACTCAAAACGTTCTGTCATGATATCATAAATCATAACCCCGTTTTCTTCAGCAACTTTGAAAGCTTCTTTTAATTTCTCAAACCC
>CALLIG010000158.1 GCA_938009735.1 uncultured Flavobacteriaceae bacterium | reverse complement strand
CCCAGAAAAATTAGAAACACATGATGAGCAAGGGGAGTTTTTAATTAAAATAAAAAAGCAGAACGATATTTTTGATATGGTATATGCATCTCACCCTTTTGATGTGGTGGGTTATGACGGCTTCAATTATCCGTATGCTTTTTCGATTCACGATTTTGAACCCATTACCGGAAGAATACATCAACCACCTCCAGTTCATCAGACTTTTGAAACAAGTGCTTTTGTAATTTGCAGCTTTGTTCCTAGGCTTTATGATTATCATCCGAACGGAATCCCTGCTCCATACAATCACAGTAATATCGATAGTGATGAAGTACTTTATTATGTCGATGGAGACTTTATGAGTCGTAACGATGTAGAACCTGGTCACATCTCCTTACATCCGGCTGGTATTCCTCATGGTCCGCACCCAGGTGCTGTTGAACGTAGCATCGGCAAAACTAAAACAGAGGAGTTGGCAGTAATGGTTGACACTTTCAAACCCATGAAGTTAACCGAAGAAGCCATGCAAATTGCAGATGAAACCTATTATCAATCTTGGCTAAAAGAGAACCATAAGTAAATAACCTTGGGGAAAGCCCACGAGGCATTAAAAGGAAAATTAACATTAATTTCGACGCAAGCGTCGGAGCATTTTAAATCTCGATTATCGAGTAAAACATATATGACAAATACAAATTGTTGGGTAACGATACCTGAAAATTCAGATTTTTCAATTTATAATATTCCATTCGGAATTTTTTCGGATTCAAATGACACCAAAAGAGTGGCCGTTGCGATAGGAGAACATTTAATTGATCTTTCTAAAGCTGCAGAACTTGAAATTTTTAATTCTCTAGATTTTAATACAAGCGTATTTACCAACGAGTTTTTAAATCCGTTTATTGATTTAGGAAAAGAAACTACAAATGCAATTCGTAAATTGATTCAACAAGAATTACAAAACGATGCTTCTGTTTTAAAAGGAAATGATGCTGTTATAATTGCTCAGAAAGATGCGCAAATGCATATGCCTGTTTTTATCAGAGATTATACTGATTTTTATTCAAGTATAGAGCATGCTACTAATGTCGGCACTATGTTTAGAGATCCAGAAAAAGCATTAATGCCCAACTGGAAACATCTTCCTGTAGGCTATCATGGTAGAGCATCTTCAATTACAGTAAGTGGGCATGATGTGCATCGACCTATGGGACAAACGATGCCTCCTAGTGCAGAAAACCCTATTTACGGCGCTTCAAAAAGAGTAGATTTTGAACTCGAAATGGGATTCATCATAGGGAAAAATACGTCCCTAGGAGATACCATATCTACATCAAATGCGGAAGATTATATATTCGGAAAAGTAATCTTAAACGACTGGTCTGCTCGCGATGTGCAAAAATGGGAATATGTGCCTTTAGGCCCATTCTTAGCAAAAAGTTTTGCATCACATATTTCTCCATGGATTGTTACCATGGAAGCCCTAGAGCCTTTTAAAGTTGCAGGTCCTGATCAAGACCCTAAAGTGCTACCATATTTAAATTACGCCGGCGATAAGAATTATGACATTAAACTAGAGGTTTCTATTCAACCAGAAAATGCTAATGAAACTATCGTTTCTGAATCAAACTTCAAGTATATGTATTGGAATATGGCGCAGCAACTAACCCACCATACCATGAATGGTTGTAATATTAATATTGGTGACATGATGGCTTCTGGTACTATTAGTGGAAAGTCTAAAGATTCTTATGGTTCAATGTTAGAAATAACATGGGGCGGAAAAAACCCTATATCACTTAACAATGGTTTGGAACGTAAATTTATCGAAGATAATGATACAGTAATCATGCGCGGATACTCTCAAAAAGGAGATATTCGTGTAGGTTTCGGAGAAGTACGTGCTAAAATATTACCTGCAAAACAATAACGAATGGCTATTAAAACCATAAATCCAAATTCATTATCTACTCCTGAGCTACATAAAATTTTGCTCTCTGCAGTTGCTCCTAGACCAATTGCATTAGCGAGCACTATTGACACTAACGGTAATGTGAATTTGAGTCCGTTTAGTTTCTTTAATGTATTTAGTGCTAACCCGCCGATTATGGTTTTTTCTCCATCAAGAAGAGGTAGAGACAATACCACCAAGCACACCTTTGATAATGTAAAGCAACACCAAGAGGTCGTCATAAATATTGTCAACTATGCCATAGTAGAGCAAATGTCCTTGTCAAGCACGGAATATGCTCAAGATGTAAACGAATTTGAAAAAGCAGGGTTTACTCAAGTAGCCTCAGAGACTGTGAAACCACCACGTGTTGGCGAAGCTCCAATTTCTTTTGAATGTATTGTAGATAATGTAATAGAATTAGGAAGTGAAGGTGGCGCAGGAAATTTAGTAATCTCTAGAGTGGAGCGCATTCATATTAATGAAGATTATTTGAATGAGAAAGGAGATCTAGATACTCAAAAGTTAGATCTTGTCGCTCGTATGGGCGGAAGCTGGTATTGCCGAGCTAATGGTGATGCACTTTTTGAAATTCCGAAACCTATTTTTAACAAAGGTATTGGCGTTGATCAACTACCAAGTCATGTTTTAGAGAGTTCTGTTTTAACAGGAAATCACTTAGGAAGATTGGGTAATATGGAAGCTATTCCTTCGGATTCAGAAATAGCAGCACAAAAATCATCCGAAAAAATAATCCCTATTTTAGAAGAACAGGATGCATTAAAAAAGCGGGAAGCATTACACCAATATGCTTTATCCTTTATTGAAAAAAATGATTTAGAAAAAGCCTTAAGCATCCTTTTTTGCTTAAACTAATTTGAACCTATGATACGAAAAAAAGTAGCTAGTGTACAAGATGCGCTGCAAGGAGTAGCAAATAATCAAACTTTAATGCTTGGTGGCTTTGGGCTATCAGGAATCCCTGAAAATGCTATTGCTGAGTTAGTAGCCATGGGCGTAACCGGACTTACTTGTATATCTAATAACGCAGGTGTAGATGATTTCGGATTGGGACTTTTATTGCAAAAGAAACAAATCTATAAAATGGTATCTTCTTATGTTGGTGAGAATGATGAATTTGAAAGACAAATGTTAAGTGGAGAATTAGATGTAGAACTAATTCCACAAGGTACTTTAGCGGAAAGATGTCGCGCAGCTCAAGCAGGTTTTCCAGCCGTATATACTCCTGCAGGTTATGGTACAGAAGTAGCCGAAGGAAAAGAGACGCGAGAGTTTAATGGTAAAATGTATGTGTTGGAATATGCCTTTAAAGCTGACTTCTCTTTTGTAAAAGCATGGAAAGGAGACGAAGCAGGCAACCTGATTTTTAAAGGAACAGCACGTAATTTTAATCCATGCATGTGTGGCGCTGCTAACATAACGGTAGCCGAAGTAGAAGAATTAGTTCCTGCTGGCGAATTAGACCCCAACCAAATTCATATGCCTGGAATTTTCGTGCAACGTATTTTTCAAGGGGAGAAATTTGAAAAAAGAATTGAACAACGAACCGTAAGACAAAAATCGTAATATGGCACTAGATAAAATTGGAATCGCAAAGCGAATAGCAAAAGAAGTCCAAGATGGATCTTATGTGAACCTTGGTATTGGTATACCAACTTTAGTAGCGAATTATGTTCGCGATGATATTAGTGTGGAGTTTCAAAGCGAAAATGGAGTCCTTGGCATGGGCCCCTTTCCTTTTGAAGGGGAAGAAGATGCCGATATTATTAATGCAGGCAAACAGACGATTACAACGCTTCCTGGTGCATCATTTTTTGATTCAGCATTGAGTTTTTCAATGATTAGAGGTCAACATGTGCAACTGACTATTTTAGGCGCCATGGAAGTTGCCGAAAATGGTGATATCGCAAATTGGAAAATTCCTGGTAAAATGGTCAAAGGTATGGGTGGCGCTATGGATTTAGTAGCTAGCGCTGAAAATATCATCGTTGCTATGATGCATACGAATCGCGCAGGAGCTTCAAAACTTCTCAAAAGATGTTCTTTACCACTAACAGGCGTTGGTTGCGTAAAAAAGATCGTGACTAACCTAGCCGTTTTAGAAATAACACCTGATGGCTTCCAACTTTTAGAACGAGCCCCAGGAGTTAGTGTTACCGAAATTCAAGAAGCTACCGAAGGTCATTTAATAGTTTCTGGTGATATACCTGAAATGGATATTTGAATCTATTTCTGTTAGATAGACTTTCTAAATTACTAAAAAAGCAAAAACCACGTCAATCGACGTGGTTTTTTATTGAAGTGATGGCACTAGGATTCGAACCTAGGACCGCCTGCTTAGAAGGCAAAAAAAACTGGAACACCAATCATTATAAAACATATTAACATATTGAAAATCAACACTTTAATACAATTCAATATCATTTGATATTGTTTGATTTCAAGAATTAGTGTGCACAAAGTGTGCATTTTTTTTTACTACCTTGAAGTAAAACCAAAGTAAAAAATGGCACGAGCAAGACTTATTTTAGATACGAGAAAGGGCTCAAAAAGTTCAATTACGGGATTGTTTCCTATTGCAGTTAGAGTATTTCATAAAAAACCTAGAATTATTCGTCTATCTCATTACACATCCGTCAAGGGTTGGGAAGAGACCAATCTTCTTTTGAGAAAATCTGTCAAAGAAAACATTGGTTTGGACTGCGATGAAATCAATATTGAAATATATGAAAGATTGGATGCCGCAAAAAGGATAATAAATGAAATTGGGGATAGTATTGATAATATTAGTGTAGATACCTTAGTTCAAGAAATCAAAGATAAATGGGAGGACAAAAACAAATCATACTCAAAAAAGAAATACGAGGAATGTATCACCCTATCTGAGTTCGGTAAGGTATTGATTGAACGTAAGAATAAATCAAATAAGCCCGCAACTGCTAAATGGTATCAAGATTCTATTAACGCTTTTAAAGACCTAAATGATGGTCGGGATATAAAGCTTAATCAAATAACCGTCAAATTCCTGAAGACTTTTGAAGCCGAACACCGTTCAAGAAATAACTCAACGAATACCATAAGCGCATACATGAGGGGAGTTAGTGCTGTTTATAATGCCGCAATAGCAGAGGATGAGTTCAAAACGGAAAAGAATCCTTTTAAACATTTCAAAATACCCAAAACTAAAAGGGTTAAGAAAAAAGCACTCCCAAAAGAAAGTATAATTGACTTTAAAGAAACCAATTATGAATTTGAAAGCGCTATATGGCATACCAAAAATTATATGATGGTTATGTTTCTTGGACGTGGTATGAATCTAATTGACATAGCAAAATTGAGGGTGAAGGATATCTATTCAGGGTATATTTTTTATGGCAGAAGTAAAACTGACGATCCTTTATCAGTCAAAATAACCTCCGAACTTCAAGCTATTTTAGACTACTATTTGGACGGTAAAGAACTCGAAGACTTTGTCTTCCCAATAGGTAATGACGGTTCCTCTGGAATGTTCAAAAAATATCGCTCCGACAGGAGGTTAGTAAATAAACACTTGAAAATAATCGCAAAAGATGCGGGAATTGAAGGTAAGCTTACTACTTATTATTTAAGACATTCGTGGGCTACCATTGCCAAATTTTTAGGTTTTCCAATATCATTGATAAGTGATGCTTTAGGTCACCAGAGCGTTGCAACTACTGAGGGTTACCTAAAAAGTTTTGTTGACGACAAACTTGATGAGGCTAATGAGTTGGTTGTAGCCTAAAACAAAATTAGAGACTATTTTTAATCGCGTTATTATAGTATTTCATTCCAAATGCTAAAAATAGAATTGTCTCAATCTTATCTCCCAATTTCTTGCGAAGAATAGAAAATCCTTTGGTAACATGAGCCTCAACTGTTTTAGTTGAGATATTTAGATAATTGGATATTTCAATATTAGTCAATCCTTCTTTTCTACTCAAGACAAACACTTCTCTACATTTAGGCGGTAAGTTTTGAATCTCCTCCATGATTTTCTCAATTGCTTTCCCAAAGGATACTTCATCATAAGAATTTGCGGCCTTTTCTAAAGCGTCGAAGTACTTTTGTTCTAGAATCATGGTAGAACGATTCTTTTTGTATTGATTTACGAATTCATTATGAACGGCCTTGAAAAGGTAATTTTGTAAAGAAGTAGTGATTTTTATTTTTTTTCGCTTTTCCCAAGTCCTTAAGAATACATTTTGAATAATGTCTTGAGACCTAGCCTGATCGTTGGTCAATGTCATCGCATAACCATATAGTCGCTGATTATATTGATCGACTAAATAGATAAATGAATTCTCTTCTCCATTTATTAAATCTTTGATTAATATGGCTTGGTCTTGATACTTCATCCTTTTTTCTTTTAAATCGGTATTGATTTATCAATTATTATACAAATATGAAAAAAATATTATTAAAAAGTTAGGGTATTGTAAATCTGCTTTGTCATACTTAAAGAACAGCGACAAAAAATGAACTCTTCTAAAGTAGAAAATCTAATAGTTAAGTATCTTACGAATGAGGCAACTTCGGTTGACCTTGATTTTCTGTCCAAATGGATTGAGAAGCCAGAGAATGAAAAATTTTTTTATGACTATGTTAATACCCACTATGAAGTTACAACGGCTATGAGCGGACCCGATATCGAGAGTATCAAGAATAATCTCCGAGAGAGGATTAAAAAAGACAAAAACCCTTTTTATAGATATAGAATAAATACTGCCCTAAAATACGCAGCGGTGATTACCGTTTCAATAGGGGTAAGTTATTTATATCAAAAATCTAATTCGAAAAGCCCTAGTCCTATCGAAGTAGTAGAAGAGACTATATTAATTCCTAAAGAAGAAGCTATAACCATCCAATTAGATGATGGAACTATAAAAACTATTAACGCTAACGAGGAAACTGAGATAAGAGATTCGAAAGGCAACCTAGTAGGAAGTCTAAGTAAATCCAAGGTTGTCTATTCTGTTACGTCAAATATTGAGAAACTAGTTTACAACACTATTAAGGTGCCTTTTGGAAAAAGATTCGACGTTATCCTATCGGACGGTACCCATGTATTCTTGAATGCAGGTACTTCTTTGCGATATCCTGTGAAGTTTATCGAAGGGTTACAAAGAGATGTCTACTTGAAGGGAGAAGCATATTTTAATGTTACCGAAAATAAGGAGCATCCTTTTATAGTACATGCCGATAAGATGAATGTAGAAGTCTTAGGTACAGAATTCAACATATCTCATTATTCAGAAGACCAAATTATTAATACCGTTTTGGTGGAAGGTTCTGTACAAATATATAGTGATAGCAAAAACTCTAAAAATACGGGTGATAGCATTCGACTGAAACCAGGTTTCAAAGCGGAATGGAACAAATCCAGACGAGAAATTGAAGTAGATAATGTAGATACTCGAATTTACACAGCATGGATAGAAGGCAAGCTAATCTTTCGCAATGCTACATTTCTTCAAATTCGAAATAGACTTGAACGGCATTACAACGTAACCATAAAAAATGGTAATGTTGATTTAGATGCACAACTATTCGATGCTACATTCGATATTGAAACCATTGACGAGGTATTAGAAACACTTAGCAAAAGTTATGCAATAGAGTATAATATTGTAAACAACGAAGTATTAATCAAATAACCCTTTAAACCAAAAATTATGACAAAAAGCTAATAAAACTAACTTTCCTGCTCACGTTTTATAAAAAAATCGGAAAATGCGGACACATTTCCCGATTTAGTAAGATGTGATTTAAAAAATTAAATCATTAATACAACACTAAATTATGAAAAATAATGTAATTAATCCTAAGGGAGTTGAACACTCTGTTTGGAAATTTGACCTGAAAATGAAACTTAGTACACTTTTCATATTCATTTCATTGCTTACAATGCAAGCAAACGAAACGTATTCGCAAAAAACCAAGTTGTCTATTGACATGAATGAAGTTACTGTGAATGATGTTATACGTGAGATAGAGTCTCTTTCAGATTTTAAATTTTTCTACAACCGAAAGGATGTTAATTTGAATCGAGTTCTTTCAATCAACGCCAAGAGAAAACGTATAAACAATATTTTATCTGATATTTTCTCAAATACAACTACAGAATTTGAAGTGCTGAACAAGCAGATTATTTTAAAAAAGAGAACAAAGGAGTTAAAATCAATGATTCTTCAATCTGCCATTTCTGGCACCGTTGTAGACTCTGATAATATACCATTAGGTGGTGTTAATGTCTTAGAAAAGGGTACCACAAATGGAACTACAACAGATTTTGATGGAAATTATTCTATAGAAATAGCCAACTCGGAAGCAGTTATTGTAGTATCCTATATAGGTTTTGCCACAAAGGAAATTGTAGTTGGGGATCAATCTCAAATTAATATTACAATGGAACCTGATGCTGCCAAACTTCAGGAGGTTGTGGTCTTAGGTTCTCGTAACAAATCTAGAACAGCAATAGATACGGCAGTTCCAATAGACATTTTAAACGTCAAGGAACTCACACAATCGGCTCCACAGGTCTCCATAAATCAAATTTTGAATTATGCCGCTCCTTCATTTACGTCGAACTCACAGTCTATTGCTGATGGTACAGATCATATTGACCCAGCTTCATTAAGAGGACTGGGTCCTGATCAAGTACTGGTTTTGATCAATGGTAAAAGAAGGCATAAGACCTCATTGGTAAATGTAAATGGAACATTTGGACGTGGTAGTGCGGGAACCGATTTAAATGCAATTCCCTCCCATGCGATTGATAGAATTGAAATTTTAAGGGATGGTGCTGCGGCACAATATGGTTCTGATGCTATAGCAGGTGTAATAAATATAGTTTTGAAAAAGAGTACAGACTTAAACGTGTTAATAAATACGGGAGCAAACTTTACCAAAAATGAAGACAAGCGCAATGGTCTGAGCGAAACTTTGAATGACGGAGAAAGATTAGCGTTATCGTTGAATTACGGAATACCCTTAGGAGATGACGGCGGATTTATAAATTTTACGGGAGCTTTTGATTTTAGAGGAAGAACAAACAGAATGCTACAGTATAGCGGATCTATATACAACGCTTACAATTCGGTAGAACGAGTAGCACGAGCAGATGGGTATGATGTCAATTTATTGGCAGATGAAGATCTTGCGGATATTTTCCAATATGCCCCGACAGCTGGCATTACCTTGGCTGGAAACGAGACTTTAGATGAACTAAGAGGTGTTTTGGGGGCTGATGTTTCGGAATCAGAATTGACGGCTCGTGGCCTTGAAAGGGATGATTTCAATATGAATGTTGGACAATCCGAATTAAGAAACGGTCAATTCTTTGTAAATATGGCGTTGCCAGTTGGAGAAGACTTGGAACTATATGCTTTTGGTGGTTTAGGTTTTAGGGGTGGCGAATCTGCCGGGTTCTTCAGATTACCAAACCAAAGTAGAACGTTTACTCCAGCATTCCCAGACGGATTTCTTCCAGAAATCCATACGAACATTATTGACAAATCTCTTTCCGCCGGGATAAGAGGTAAATTAGGAGATTGGGATATGGATTTCAGTAATACCTATGGTCGTAACTCTTTCGCTTTTATAGTGAGAAATTCGAGCAATGCATCTCTGGGAACTGGCACTCCCTTTGAAGCCGATTCTGGGGGATTTTCTTATATGGAAAATACCACGAATTTTGATATGAGTAAATACTATGAAGATGTAATGTCAGGATTTAATTTGGCCTTTGGAGCTGAATATCGTTTAGAAAATTATGGGATTATTGCAGGAAACGAAGTTTCATATTCACAATATGATACCAATGGGAATGTCCATGATAATGCAAACCCTAACACTAGTGTTCTAAGCACTTTCTTTGGGGATGCTAGACCTGGTGGGATACAGGTATTTCCAGGATTCTCACCGGATAATGAGTTAGATGAATTTAGAAGCTCCGTTGGACTATACGTAGACGCTGAAGCTGATATCTCGAAGTCATTTCTATTGGCAGGTGCCGTGCGCTATGAGAATTTTTCTGACTTTGGAGGCACTTTAAACGCGAAATTAACTACAAGAATCAAGTTTGGTGAAAATTTCAATTTAAGAGGCGGTGTACAAACAGGATTCCGCGCCCCGTCCTTGCATCAAATACATTTTAACTCAACGTCTACAATTACAGGGAACGATGGTGTTCCAGTACAGGTAGGGAATTTTAAAAACTCATCTAGAATTGCTAGAATTTTGGGTATAGAGCAACTAGATTCTGAAAAATCAACAGGTGTAACGGTAGGTTTTACAGGAAATATTCCTGGTGCAAACTTAAAGATTACGGTAGATGGTTATCGAATAAATATTAAGGACAGAGTTATTTCGACTGGACAATTTGGAACAAATGATGATCCAGAATTGATAAGACGTTTTGCAGAAGCTGGAGCAAATCGAGTTGCTTTTTTCGCAAATGCCATTGACACAGAGACAACAGGGCTTGATGTAGTAATAAATCATAAAGGTAAATTAGGGAGCAAATCAAGTATTTCCAACACTTTTGCATTCACATTCTCGAAAACCGAAATAGGAGATGTAAATATTCCCGAGGCTATTGTTAATGGTGGCTTGGCAGACACGTTTTTGGATCCTGAGAGTAGAATTTACATAGAATCTTCTGTGCCAAGAGTAAAAGGGAACCTTTCCCATAATCTTAAATTGGGTGAAAAATGGAATCTGTTTCTAAGAAATGCATATTTTGGAGAAGTGACAGAAGCTACAAATGTACCAAACCCTCCAACCTATGCTGGAAAGATACTTACAGATTTGAGTATTGGGTATAAATTTTCAAAGAATACCACTTTTACCTTCGGAGCCAACAATCTATTGGATGTTTATCAAGATCAAACTGATGAGGCATTCAGTTCATCTGGTAGGTTTTTGTATTCAAGAAGATCTTATCAGTTTGGGTCGGGTGGCCGTCATTTGTTTGCTAGATTGAATTTTATAATTGATTGAGGCAGATAAACTCTTCCATAAAGCAAAGGGTTTTTTAATAAAGTTAGTTTGAGTTAGTTTATTTTAAGAGAAGCTGCCCATTTGTTCTTTGGGCGGCTTTTTAAACTATTCGAATTCTACTCTAAAACTATTGGCGCTTTCAATATTCCAATGTAAGACTAAAACAGACTTATAAGCCGAGGTCTTCTATTTAAGAATGAAGAGCGGCAGAATACTTTTCTCTTTTTATAGGTAACGATTCACATACTATTTAATAAAAACTATGACTATCGATAAACATCTAATGGTGTTTTTGATATTCGAACAAGCTAATTTATTTGATGGAAACAACAAAGAAATACAAAAAACGAGTTTCATTATCTGAATATGGTGTCAGCTCTAAAGAGGTCTATTATCAATTGCCTCCCGAACAGTTGCAGGAAATCACGCTTAGAAAAAGAATGGGAAAAGAGGTTTCTTCGGGAGCGCTGGCTATACAAACGGGAGAGTTTACCGGAAGATCACCATTAGATCGATTTATTGTTAAGGATAACATAACATCCGATAAGGTTTGGTGGGGAGCTATAAATATTCCCTTTGAACCAGATGCCTTTGATACACTGCATAAAAAGGTCATGAACTATTTGAACAAGAATGAATTATATGTGCGTGATTGTTACGCCTGCGCAGATGTCAACTACAAAATGAATATTAGGATAATCAATGAATATCCATGGTCAAATCTGTTCGCTTACAATATGTTCCTACGTCCAGATAAAGATGAACTTAAAAACTTTAAACCCGAGTGGACTGTAATTAACGCTCCTGGCTTTATGGCAGATCCAAAATTCGACGGAACTAGACAGCATAATTTCGCCATATTAAATTTTACCAAAAAAATTGCTTTAATTGGTGGAACCGGGTATACAGGAGAAATTAAAAAAGGAATTTTTTCAGCACTTAATTTCATACTTCCAATTTATAAAAATACCCTACCGATGCATTGCTCTGCAAATATTGGAAAAGAAGAGGATACGGCCATCTTTTTTGGCTTATCGGGGACGGGAAAGACTACCCTGTCCGCTGATCCTGAAAGAAGACTAATCGGCGATGATGAACATGGATGGACGAGTGAGAATACCATTTTTAACTTTGAAGGCGGCTGCTATGCCAAGGTCATTGATTTATCGGAAGAAAACGAACCTGAAATCTACCGGGCGATAAGGAAAGGGGCTATTCTTGAAAACGTTGTTATCGATGATAGTGGTTTGGTCGATTTCTCCAATACTTCCATTACTCAAAATACCAGAGTTAGTTATCCGATAGACCATATTAAAAATATCCAGAATCCATCAATTGGTAAAAACCCTAAGAATATTTTCTTTTTAACCGCTGACGCATTTGGGGTTTTACCCCCTATTTCGAAACTTACCCCTAACCAAGCGGCATATCACTTTATTTCAGGATATACTTCAAAAGTAGCAGGAACCGAGGAGGGCGTAATTGAACCAATACCTTCATTCTCCGCTTGTTTTGGCGCACCATTTATGCCATTGCACCCTACTATGTATGCGGAGATGCTAAGCAAAAAGATTATTGAAACCGGGGTAAACGTCTGGCTGGTAAATACAGGTTGGACGGGTGGCTCATACGGTGTTGGAAAACGTATGAAATTAAAGTACACACGAGCCATGATCAATGCGGCTATGAATGGAGGTTTGGGTTCATATAGTCGTGATGCATATCATATTCATTCAGTTTTTGGGGTTGCCCAGCCAAGGGAGTGTCCGGGTGTTCCGGAAAGTATATTGAGCCCTAGAACTACTTGGGATAATGACGTGGAGTATTATGAAACAGCTTTCAAGTTATCCAAAGCTTTCCGTGAAAACTTCATGAAATTCGAATCGTACGCAAGTCAAGCGATAAGAATGGGGGGCCACAACGGTTCGAGCTATAGCTATTCCCTGGGTTAATGCATAGAGACCTTAATATGAAAGAGTTTAAAGACTAATAAGTGAAATCTACCCTCACAGCATGAAAGTGAGAGTCGAACACAGTTTTACATAAATATATAAGTTAAACAATTGGATTTTATATCCTTAATGGAATTTATGGGAATGAAAAAAATGGGATTACATTGGAAGATTTTGCTAGGGATGACTTTTGGCGTACTTGTGGGTCTTTTGATGGCAAACTTGGAAGGGGGCAAGGAACTGGTTCAAAATTGGATCAAACCTTTTGGGAGCATCTTTATAAATTCTCTAAAACTCATTGCGGTGCCTCTAATACTCGCCTCTTTGATAAAAGGTGTCTCGGATCTTAAGGACATCTCAAAGCTCTCCAAAATGGGAGGTAGAACCATTGGTATTTATATAACTACTACGATAATCTCGGTATCGGTTGGCTTGATTTTAGTCAACCTAATCAAGCCAGGAACTGCTATCTCAGAAACTACAAGACTGGAAATGGTAGAAAATTACAGTGGCGATACCAATAAATATAAGGAGTCTGCAAAAAAACAATTAGAAAGTGGTCCTTTGCAGGCTCTGGAGGATTTAGTGCCTGATAACATTTTTGGTGCGGCCAGCGACAACAGAAACATGCTCCAAGTAATATTTTTTGCAATATTTTTTGGTTTAGGGTTGATTTTAATACCCAAAAAAAAATCTAAACCAGTAAAAAAATTCTTCGATGGTCTTAACGAAGTTATCTTAAAAATGATTGATGTGATAATGCTATGTGCCCCTTTCGGAGTATTTGCGCTATTGGCCGCATTAGTTGTTGAGTCTCCTAGTCTAGACTTGTTCGAAGCCCTTGGGTGGTATTCATTTACCGTTGTATTAGGGTTGACTTTAATGATCGTCGTTTATAGCGCAATGGTATTCGGTTTTACTAGAAAGAGGCCGGATTTTTTGATGAAGGGTATTTCGCCTGCCCAATTGTTGGCATTTTCAACAAGTTCTAGTGCCGCCACCTTACCTGTAACAATGGAAAGAGTTACGGACCACTTGGGGGTTCATGAGGAGGTCTCAAGTTTTGTGCTGCCGATAGGTGCTACAATTAACATGGACGGAACTAGCTTGTACCAGGCAGTAGCGGCAGTTTTTATCGCTCAAGCATTTGGGATGAATTTAGATTTTGGCGTGCAATTGGGCATTATAATCACAGCGACCTTAGCATCGATAGGTAGCGCGGCCGTACCCGGGGCTGGTATGGTAATGCTAGTAATTGTATTAGGCCAAGCTGGTATACCTGAGGCCGGACTGGCTTTAATATTTGCAGTAGACAGACCTTTGGATATGTGCAGGACGGTGGTTAATGTTACAGGAGACGCGGCTGTTTCAATGCTTGTCGCAAAGTCCATGGGTAAATTAGAATCTAATACTTAGAAGTTTGGAATTATAAACCAATGGTAAACTTTATACAAATATGACCCAACATTTATCCCAAAGAATTACTTCTATGTCAACTTCGGCTACGCTGGCTATGGCCGCCAAAGCAAAGGAACTTCGTACCCAAGGAAAAGACATCATAAGCTTAAGCCTTGGCGAACCAGACTTCAATATCCTTGACCCTATTAAAGATGCCGCTAAACAAGCAATAGACGATAACTATAGTAGTTATTCTCCCGTTGATGGTTATGAGGAACTGAAACGAGCTATAATCGACAAATTCAAAAATGACAACTACTTGAATTATAAATCAAACCAAATAGTTGTTTCAACAGGGGCGAAACAGTCTTTGGCAAATGTAGCAATGGTAATGTTAGACCGAGGGGATGAAGTGATACTTCCTGCTCCGTATTGGGTAAGTTATAATGATATTGTAAAACTGGCCGAAGGTGTACCCATTGTAGTTCCTACCAGCATAGAGAGCGATTTCAAAATAACTCCGTCACAGTTGGAAGCTGCCATAACCCCAAGAACAAAAATGTTGTGGTTCAGTTCGCCTTGTAACCCAAGTGGCTCTGTTTACAGTGAGGATGAGCTTTATGCATTAGTACAAATTTTAAAAAAGTACCCAAATATTTTCATTGTTTCGGATGAGATCTATGAACATATTAATTTCAGAGGCAATCATGTGAGTATCGCTGCATTTGATGAAATGTTCGACAGGACTATTACCGTTAATGGGGTTTCGAAAGCCTTTGCGATGACCGGATGGCGTATCGGTTTCATAGGGGCACCTGAATGGGTAGCAAAGGCATGTACCAAGTTTCAGGGACAAATAACTAGCGGAGCTAACTCGATTGCGCAGAGAGCGACTATTAGTGCTTTGCAAACTCCGATTAGTCAGATTCAATTTATGATTGACGAATTTCGAAAAAGGCGCGATATAATCGTAGCGCTTTTGAGAGAAATAGACGGTTTTAAGCTTAATGTTCCCGAAGGCGCTTTTTATGTATTTCCTGATATTTCAGACTTTTTTGGGAGAAATCTCAAAGGAACGATTATCAACAATGCTTCCGATTTTGCATTATTCTTATTGGAAAACGCAAATGTCGCTACAGTATCTGGCGATGCTTTTGGCAGTCCCAATTGTATTCGCATTTCCTATTCAGCATCTGAAAAGACAATAAGAGAGGCGATATTTAGAATTAAAGAGGTTTTATAAGGGGAAGTTATAGTGGGATTTGTAGTGAACAAAAGTATTGTATTTAGTTAGTCGGATACTTTAGTGTATTCAATTTTATAAAAATGGAAGTAGAAAATATATCAAAAGAACAGAAGAGAGGAATGTTGGAAAACGTTATGCGTCAATTTGACAATGCGGCCGATGTAATCGACCTAAACCCTAATATCCGCAAAATTCTTAGTATCACGAACAATGAAATCGTCGTACATTTTCCAGTTAAAATGGATAATAACGAAGTAGAGGTTTTTACGGGCTATCGGGTCCAACACAATAATTCACTAGGACCATATAAAGGTGGTCTGAGATACCACCCCACTGTTGACCTTGATGCAGCAAAGGCCTTGGCTATGTGGATGACTTGGAAAACCTCTTTAGCCGGACTGCCATACGGAGGTGCTAAAGGTGGAATACAAATAGATTCTTCAAAATATTCAATGGCTGAACTAGAACGAATCACGAGAAGGTTCACTTATGCCTTGGGGGATAATATAGGCCCTGAATTTGATATTCCTGCGCCGGATGTCAATACAAATCCACAAACTATGGCTTGGATATTGGATACCTTCATGTCAACCAAAGCACCCGCTGAACGTTCGGCCAATTTACATGTCGTAACTGGGAAACCTATAGGCACTGGAGGCTCAGAAGGTAGGGATAGGGCAACAGGTTACGGTGTTTTTCTAAGTATAAAGTTTTGGGCGGAGAATAAAAAAGTTAATTTAAAAGGAAAAAAATTTATTGTACAGGGTTTTGGTAATGTAGGATATTGGGCTTCACATTTTATGGAAAAGGAAGGAGCTATTCTCGCAGGGGTGCAAGATGCCGATGGAAGTATCGCCAACAAAACGGGAATTTCAGTAGAAAAACTCTGGGAACATACACGTGAGAACAACGGAAGCATTCAGGGTTTCCCATTTGCCAGCCCAATCGAAAGTGATTATTTTTTTCAACTTAGTTGTGATATATGCATTCCCTCCGCTCTTGGCAACCAAATAACCGCTAAAAATGCTTCAAAAATTAAGGCAGTCTTGATTGCGGAAGGTGCGAATGGACCTACCGATGTCGAGGGTGAAAAAGTCTTGCTTGCTAGAGGTGTTGACATTATTCCCGATATACTCTGTAATTCAGGCGGGGTTATCGGTAGTTATTTTGAATGGTTGCAGAACCGTAATGGAGAAATATGGCAGTTGGAAGAGGTGTTGATGAAATTAGAAAAAAAACTAAATGAATCGTTTAACAAAGTATTACAAACGTCCAAAACCAGAAAAGTTGATATGCGTACCGCAGCGTTTATCATTGCTATTGAAAGATTGGAACGGACTTATGTGGAAAGGGGAATTTTCCCATGAAATCATTAATTAGATACGCGAAAACTAAAGATGCGCCCATGATATCGCTTTTGGGTAAAATGGCCTTCTACGAGATGTATGAACATGTGTTTGAAGATAAAAACAGTTTAACAGATTACTGCGATATGACCTTTTCTGTGGAGAAAATGAAATTCCATCTTAGTAAAAAGGGTAACACATTTTGGCTAGTTCACGACGGTGTTCTTCCAATTGGATACTTAGAACTTAAAAGGGACTCATCCTCTCATGGAGGGTCAAGCGGTTTTATCACCTTTCTTCATAAAATATATCTTTTTCAAGAATATTGGAACAAAGGTATTGGTCAAAAACTATTTGACAAAATGATGCAAGAGTCTAAAAGATTACATGCAGGCAAGGTTTTACTATTTGTACTAAAAACTAATGCTCGTGAAATACAATTTTACAGTCAGAATAGTTTCATAAAAGTTGGGGAACGTCTTATGCAAATGGGTCAAGAGACATTTGAATTTATCCTAATGGAGAAAAGGTTAAATGGATGAGTGACCGTCAAATAAGGATAATATTAAAACAGTACGCAGTCCTACAAAGCAGTATTTTAATATATGGTCATTAAATGTTGAATATTTTGGGGCGAACTTATTTAGATAAATCATGATTCAAATTATTACTACTGGTGGAACGATTGAGGGTTTAGACTATGATAACGAAAACGATAGGTCAAAATATGTAAATGTTAAAATCAAAGATTTTCTGAAAGCCGCTAATGTTTCTTTTGAATATGCTATATTCCTGTTTAATGCTTTGATTGTCTTTTTAGCATCATAATATACTTGAAGACCATATTCTGTTAATTCAAAAGTCTTATCAAACAAACCTCGTTTAACGGCTTCTTCCATCATATCTTCATAGTCCAAGGTCATCATACCCAGCTTTTGACAAATAGTAGGAACGGTATGGCCCGCCCTCTTCAATTTTATAATCCCATATAAAGAAAAGTCAATTTTACTTGCCGAATTAAATATCTGAGTATTCCTCTCAATTTGAAAGGTAAAAAAAACTGTTTTCACATCTTCGCTACCAAATTCTTTTAATAAAGACAACTCATAAGAAAGAGATTTTCTGAAGTTTCTTGACACACTTATTTTGTCCTTCGAAAATCGAGGTATTAAAGGTCGCCAGCCATCTTTGTTTGCCCACACAATGGGCAAAGTATTGTTAGGGCTTCCATAGGAAAAAGATACTAATGCTTGAGAATTTTCAAATCCAAGGGCTGAAGTATGTTTTTCATTCCCGTTTTTGAGCTTTTTAGGATTTGTCAGTTTAACTCCATATTTATAGCAGAACTCTCGATAATTATTATAGTTTCGATAACCAAAATTGTGTGAATCTCTTCCAAAAGTTGGTTTGAAAATATTAGATTCCGGAATATGTAACTTGGTGAATAATTTAGTAATTCTCTTTATGGCTTTTCTCATACCCGCAACACCCATGAAATGGATTTCTTCAAAACAATCGATTTTACCTTTTATCTTTTCAGTATAAAAAGTCTCAATAGATTTTCCTGAACCTGTAAAATCATCAATCAAAACTAAGTAATATCTTTTCCCAGTTTCAAAAATTGAATCGTCCAAATGGGCTACCAAATTCAATTTCTTAGACCTCTTCATTTTTTTATGAAAATCAGTTTTTTGGAAGAAGTAAGCAATCATACTCCCACTTTTTCCAAAATCTCCAATAGGAAAGACTATAATTTTTTCGTCACTTTTTAAGGAGCCAAATTGATTGAAAAATGCATTATTAAGAATATCTTCAATCTCATAGGTAGTGAAAACACTCATATTCATTGCGAGATGAATTGCGGTTTGCACTTCTGATTCCTTGAAATTTTCAAGCCATTTAATGATATCCAAAGGAGCCACGATATTCTTCAATCTAGAGCCAAGAAGGTCTAAAGTAATATTGTCAATTTCTTTGCTGATTTTCATCCTTATAAATATCGCCTTTAAAAGCCAGCTAGAGAAATTGAATTGTCGAGAGCTAGTGCTAAAATTATTAATATAGATATGATTAAGACCCACTTATAAATAGCAAACTGACTCAAAAAACGTTAAAGTTTATGATAAAGGTGTTAAAATTTGAAATGTGTGCACAAAGTGTGCATTAAAAACAACAAAAAAGGGACATGCCTTGCGGAAGTCCCTTTGCTATTGTGATGGCACTAGGATTCGAACCTAGGACCGCCTGCTTAGAAGGCAGGTGCTCTATCCAGCTGAGCTATGCCACCATTTTTCAAATGTGGGTGCAAACTTACTAAAAATTATAGTTTATGTAACGCTAAAACTTTCAAAAAATAAATGATTTTTCTATTATTTGTGAGCTCTTGCAACTTGACTCGAAGTTCCTAATCCGTCAATGCCCAATTCTACAACATCACCAGGCTTAAGATACCTTGGCGGATCAAAGCCTAAACCAACACCAAAGGGGGTTCCTGTTGAGATCACATCTCCTGGTAGCAAGGTCATAAATTGACTTATGTAACTTATAGAAGTAGGAATATCGAAAACGAAATCTGAAGTATTACTGTTTTGTAACTGCTCTCCGTTTACATTTAACCAAAGATTGAGGTTATGCGGATCTGAAATTTCATCTTTGGTTGCGATAAAAGGACCTAATGGCGCGAAGGTATCACAACTCTTACCTTTTACCCATTGCCCCTCTCGTTCGATCTGAAAAGCTCGCTCACTATAATCATTATGCAATACATAACCTGCTACATGATTCATAGCTTCTGATTCTGAAACATATGATGCTTTTTTGCCAATAACTACTCCTAGTTCAACCTCCCAATCTGTTTTTTCGCTTCCTTTAGGAATTACCACATCATCATTAGGACCCACAATAGCAGAAGTTGCTTTGAAGAATAAAACCGGTTCACCAGGAATTTTCATGCCAGCTTCTTGTGCATGTTTTGCATAATTCAAACCAATACAAACAATTTTAGAAGGACGACAAAGAGGAGCACCTAAACGAACCTCTTCTCCAATCTCTGGGCAATTTTCGCTATTGCTACTTAACCAATTTTTAAGCCGATCTAAACCGTCACCACCAAAAAAATCTTCATTATAGTCTTGACCAAAACCCGAGACATCTAAACGGGTTCCATTCTCTAATTGAATACCTGGTTTTTCACTACCAGCATTTCCGAATCTAATTAACTTCATTACTTTTCAATTTTTAGATTTTCTTTTCTTTTTTCAACCACCGCCTAATTTAATATACCCTCCATCGATTGGAAAATCAGTTCCGGTAATAAACGAAGCTTCATCTGAACATAAATACAAAGCCAAATTAGCTATTTCGTCAGGTTTTCCCATACGCCCAATAGGTTGTGTATTTGAAAGCTCTTTAAACTTTTGATCAATCTCATTTGGAAAATTATTCTTTAAATACCCATCTACAAAAGGCGTATGCACTCTTGCGGGTGAAATACTATTGCAGCGAATTCCATATTCAAGATAATCTTTGGCTATAGAATACATCATAGTAAGTGCAGCACCCTTTGACATTGAATATGCAAATCGATCTTTAATTCCAACCGTAGCAGCAATAGAAGCCATATTTAGTATAACACCTCCTCTATTTTTCATAGAACCAATTACCGAATGAATACAATTATAGACTCCTTTTATATTGACATTATAAACACGATCTAAATCAGCTTCGGTGGTCTTTTCTACATTACCAATATGTGCAATACCTGCATTATTTATTAAAATATCTATTGCTCCTTTTTCGGCTATGGCGTCTACACATTTAGTAACTTCACTTTGAACAGCAACATTGCATGCGTGAGCGTCAGCAATACCACCTTCACTTTTTATTTCTTTGACAACCGTCTCTGCTGCTTCTTTTTGAAGCTCAAAAATATGTACTTCTGCTCCGTTTGCAGCAAGTGCTTTTGAAATAGCTCTACCAATACCGCTTCCGCCACCAGTTACTATTGCTCTTTTTCCTTGAAGATCAAATTTCATATAACATTACCTTGAAATAATAATTAAATATAACTCACTTTTTCAAAATAGAATCCTTCTTTGCAAAGAAGCTTTGTATTTCTAAATCAACACCTGTATTAATTTTTACCGCCGGCTTTACTTTTCTAAACGCTTGAAGGGCTTGTTCTGAAACTTTTGTATTCCAAAGATAAATCTGTTCAAGGCTTTCTATATTGTTAAAAGTGGCAAGTGTTTTATCTGCAATATCGGTATCATAAACCTTAAGCGTTCTTAGTTTTGAAAGCACTTTTAAAGTATCCGTTTCAACATCTGTAATTGGAGTACTATCAATCTCTAACCACTCTAGATTTTTAAAACTTGCAACCAATCCTAATTCTAGCTTACCAATTGGTAATCCGCTAATATCAAATTGAACAATATTAGCTGCAATTGGTTTTAAATCAGTTATTAAATCTGAAGAATATTCTGGCGGCTTGTACATATTAACAGCTAAAGCATTTACCGAATTCGCCATTCTTTTAATCGTAACATAATCAGAACTAAAAGCAGCAATTGTGCTATCAGCAATTACTGGCAATGTTTTCCATTTTAGAGCTACATCTGGTTGTTGCATCTTTTCAACTAAGGCCAACAATGGCTCATTGTTATCTAAATGACTCAATCGCAAGGTATCAGATGCATTTAATGCAATCCATCTTTCTATAATTTGTATTTCACTATCAGTTAAGTCCTTTTCACCTTCAGGTGGCATATGTTCTTCGTTAGAATCGGGCAGATGTAAACGTTGAATCAATTCACTTTCTTCATGATTTCCTGGAATGATGGCAGGTCCAGTTTTTCCTCCTTTTATAAGTTGTGAGATATTGGTCATCAACAACTCCCCTTTTCTTTTGTTTGAATTGTGACATTTTACACAAGATTCATCCAAAATTCTAGCAACTACATCTTGGTAAATCAATGGATCTTCTGGCATTTCAGCATCCCTTTTACTAGTCGGAAGCACTAAGAAATCTTCTCCATGCGTAATCATGCCTCCATAGTGCCCTGTAAATCCTATTAATCCCGCTAAAACAACTTGAAGTGCCTTGGTGTAAATTTTACTACCTAAATCAGAAGTATCTAACCAATACCAAATAACACTTCCGATTGCAACTCCGCAACCTAACCATTGATGCCAATAGAGCAAATCGCCTTTTGATCCCGCTTCCTTACCCAAGAAAAAGCCTAAAATTGCAGTAATTAAAGCTGATATTGCAGCAGTAGTAAGAAGTAATTTTGGAATATTTTTTCCCGTTAATCCCAAGAAAATAGAAATACAAAGTAGTACAATTGGAAAATGAAGCACCACAGGATGCCAATGCCCTAGCCAAGCAACTAGAGATGGAAGTTTGATATAGGAATCAAAAATGAGACAGAAAATCAAAAAGATAGTTCCTCCGAAAATCGCATAATCAAGCCAACGTGTTGTTCTTTTTTGACTCATGTATTATGCAAGTAAGTCATTAATAACATTACCAGCTAC
>CALLIG010000157.1 GCA_938009735.1 uncultured Flavobacteriaceae bacterium | reverse complement strand
ATTGCAGATGATATTAAAAACAATGCATTCTTAGCAATTATTGGGTCATTAGCAGTAGTGTTCTTATACATACTATTGCGTTTCCGTAAGTGGCAGTTCTCATTAGGTGCCGTAACTGCAGTATTCCATGATGTATTAATTGTATTGGGTATCTTCTCAATTTTCGGAACGATCATGCCTTTCAACATGGAGATTGATCAAGCATTTATTGCGGCAATTCTAACAGTAATTGGATATTCGTTGAATGATACCGTGGTTGTATTTGACCGTATTCGTGAGATTATTGGTGAGAAAGGCTGGAGAAATGGAGAAAATGTAAATCTGGCTTTAAATAGTACGTTGAGTAGAACCTTGAATACATCTTTAACTACCTTGGTTGTATTACTTGCGATCTTTGTTTTTGGAGGAGAATCACTTCAAGGATTTATGTTCGCAATGATCATCGGTATTATTGTAGGTACATATTCATCTTTATTTATAGCAACACCTGTAATGTTTGACTTCTTAAAGAAAAGCGTTAAGGATGGTGATGAGAATGAGGAAGAGAAATAGGAAAAACAATTTTTCAAATTAAAAAAGGTCCGTTCTTAAAGAACGGACCTTTTTTGTTTTCTATAATTTAGACTTTAGCGACCTTTCCAATAGAGCCTTCGTTTGTCATTTCTAACTCGTAGATGTAATCAGGATCTAAGCCTGGCTCTCTGCGGTGTGAGACAAATATAGTAGCGGTATTACTTTCTTTAGCTATTTTATTAACCAAGGCAACAACAAGCTTCGCGGAAGCATCATCGAGACCTGCTGTAGGTTCATCTAAAATTAGTAGTAACGGGTGTTTAATCATCGCCCTTGTGGTCATCACCAAACGCTGTTGCCCCATTGATAAATTATGAAATAAGGTATCCTTTACTTTCCAAAGGTCAAGTAAAAGCAACCATTCTTTAGTTAATCTTAATTGCGCTTCCGTCGGTTTAATATATAATCCGATTGAATCATTAAAACCAGAGATAAGCATATTTTCAATGGTGTGATATCCATTGAATTTATCGGTCATAGCTGGGGTGAAATATCCTATTTTCTTCTTAATATCCCAGATGGTCTCACCGCTTCCTTTCTTTTTTCCGAAGAGAAAAAGTTCTTGCCCATATCCTTTAGGGTTTTCTCCAGTAATCATCGAGAGCATGGTAGTCTTACCGCTTCCATTTTTGCCGATTAGTTGCCAGAAGGATCCTTTTTTGATATTCCACTTGATATGCTGAAGAACTGTTTTAGTTCCAAAGCGTACTGAAACGTCTTTGAAATCGATAAGAATATCTTGATCAAATGTTATCGCTTTAAGTGGAGAAGGAATGTTTCCAATAAATACTTCGGATGGTTCAAGCTGTGAAATATTTTCTAAATCTACATCGAATGAAAGTTGTTCTTTGTTTAGGTATGTAAAGTTTGATATAAAGGGCAGTAGATCGCTTTTGCGACTTATAATTTGTATAAACGTGGTTTTGCCTTCTCTTTCTTTTAATGTGTTGGCAAGAAGCTCTTGTGAGGTAATGTCTAAATTATCAAAAGGATTATCAAGTATAATATAATCCGGACTTTCACTCAATAAGTAAATTAGAAGTGCTTTTTTTTGCTCGCCACTTGACATAGTTCGCAAAGGTTGGTCTGTTTCTTTTGCGATGGTTTTGGTGCCATGTCGATCTTCGGCATCCATAAATTTTTCTAAAACTATTTTAGAGAACAAAGTGCCTTCTTGTTTATTGAGAAAAGCAAGTCTTTCAGGGAAATCACCTTTTAATAGCTCTTGCAGAAGTTTCGTTTTATTCGAATCATTATCAATAAAAATACCCCAATGCTGCCTCATAAAACTATTCTAAAAATATGGGTAGGATTGTCATTATAAACAGTTGTCTTATCTAACTTCATACCATTGTTAATGGCTACCTTTTGTGATGGAATGTTTTTTATATGAATGATAGAAATTAATGATTCTGCTAAATTGTGTTCTATAACATAAGCCTTGCATCTTTTTGCTGCTTCAGTTGCATATCCTTTCTTCCAATGCTTTGGTAATATGGAGTATCCTATTTCAAGTTCTTGAATATTGTCAACGGTTTGAACCAATAGTCCACATTGGCCAATAAATTCATTAGTGTGTTTATCTATGAGGACATTCATTCCACCTAATTTATTCTCATAACGAGAGAATGCCTTATCAAACCAATGCTCACAAGCTTCTTTTGGGTCATTCGGCATTCCTTCCCAAAATTGAAAGCTAAGTGGTTCTTCATGAAAAGCCATCCAGGTATCAAAATCGGTCAATGCTAGCTTTCGAAAAATTAGGCGTTCCGATTCTTTACCAGTTAGTAATAACTCACTCATTATTGAAATGTATTATTTAAAATCCATTGATGTGTTTGTTCCCAGAAAGGGTCTTCAAATGATGATTTAAAAAAGCCAAAGTGGCCGACATGTTTTTTGCCTTTTTTAGGAGTGTGGTGTATGCGATTCAATTCCACATTTTTATATTGGCTGGTCATCCAATCTACCGTTTGTTTTGGTGCAAAACTGTCTTTTGAAAAACTCAAAGCCAACATTGGTATATTCAACTTGTCAAAGAAATATTCTGATGGGTTGTAGAAATGCATCATGTACTTCTTTTTTCTTCCCCATGAAGCCCATTCATAAGTCATCTGCTTGGGCAAATTTTCAAAGAGGCCTAATTTTTTTGTTGGTAAATACCCGAATAATGGGGTTGCAACAGGAATCAGTAAATACCAGAAGAAAAACATTTTAAGAGCATGTAAGCCTTTGAATTCCTTCCAGTAACCCGTTTGTGATGCGATTATAATTACCTTATCGATTAGTTTGTAGTTTGAATTGAAACCAATCAATTGACCACCCACGCTATGGGTAATCAAAGTTAGAATAGCATAAGGGTTTTCATTTCTAGCATATGCTACAACTGCAGCTTGATCATTTTGACCCCATTCGGTCAGCGTAATGGTGTTCTTTTTTAATTCGGATAAAGATTTACCTGATTCGCCAATACCATGATAGTCGAAAGTATAAACTATAAAGCCTTTTGCAGCAAAGTATTGAGCAAATTTGCTATAATATTTTTGAAGTACCCCAGTAGCAGATGAAATAACAATAATTTGGTTAGAGTTGTTTTTTGACGCGTATCTAACCGAAAAAAGATGATGACCTTTTTGGGTTTGAATTTCGAATTCTTTAACGTCGACTTCCAAAAGAATTAGTTTTTGTGATACTCAATTTTATCGCCCACTTCTAACAACCATTTTTCTGCTAATCCAGCATTTACTTCAAGAACATATTGAATAGGAACTTGAGAGGAAAGTCCTGCTTCATTAAAAGGTTGTGCATTTTCTTGAAAACTGGCAATAGTTGAATCTGCTTTTATAAAGATAATGTCAAGTGGGAATTCTGTATTCTTCATATAAAATGAATGCACACGTTCCTCATCGAAAATAAACAACATGCCTTGATGGTCTTCCATACCTTTTCGGTACATCAACCCTGTTTGCGTTTCATATTCAGTTTGGGCAAACTCAATATCTAGTTGGGTAATTAGTGTGTCAATTTTTTGTTTATTGATTGTTAGCTCACCTTCTTTGGTAAATGCTACAGGCTCCGTTTTGATGAAATTCTTTGTTTCCTCTTTGCAGGAATTAAAGGCAATACCAGTCACAAATAGAATAATAAAAATTTTTAAAGCTTTCATTGTTATATTTCTAATTGCTTAACGAAGGTTTTTTAAAACTGACTATTCAATCGCTTTTGTGGGTCTGAACATAAAGTATAATCCAATAAGTACAAAAGGAATACTTAGTAATTGACCAATAGATAAATAGCCTGCTGCTGCATCTAAAGCATTTTGCCTTTCTTTTACGAATTCCACAAAAAAGCGAATACCCCATAATAGCACTAAAAATGTACCGAACAAGAATCCTGCTTTGTTCTTTTTCTCAGTTTTCCAGTAGAAATAGTATAAAATTAAAAAGACAAAAATATAGGCTACCCCTTCGTAAAGTTGCGCAGGATGACGAAAATCGACAGATTCTAAAAGTCCTGAAAATTTAGGCTGGGTTTCGATCATATCATAAGCTGCATTCACCGATTTAGCTTTTGTTTCACGCATAGCTTCAGAAGGTGAAATGCTATCACGAATGAATCGAGTAGCAAAAACAAAAGACTCTTCTACCTTTTTTCCAACGATCTCCGAATTAAAAAAGTTACCCAAGCGAACGAAAAATGCACCGATAGCAACCGGAATAACTATCCGATCTAAAATCCAAAGAATTTTAAATTCAGGAAATTTTCGAACATATAAAAACATACCAATGATAATACCTATTGCTGCACCATGGCTTGCTAAACCAGTAAAACCAGTAAACTCATAGCCATTAATAAAGCCTAGAAGAACACCGTCTTTAACCGCTCTAATTGGTAATAGAATCTCAACAAGATTTTCTGAATAATGAGCCCAGTCATAAAAGAATACATGACCTAATCTTGCACCTAGCATAGTAGCTAATACGGTGTATATAAAAAGGGAATCTAGTTGGTCAACAGTCTTTTTCTCTTTGGTAAAGATCCGTTTCATAATGAACCAGCCTACACCAAAAGCAGTTATCCAAAGTAAATTGTAATATTTGATTTGTAACGGGCCTAATGAAAAAAGTGTTTCATTAGGATTCCAAGTAATGCCTAAAAAATACATGTAAAGTTGTTTTGAAGCGACTAAGATATGAATTAGTCATCAGTATGTAGTACTGCTGAAATACTATTTAATACAATTTAAAAGCTGGCTTTATAAAGTTTCGTCTCCGCACTTCTTAAGGTACCGGATCATAACCTTTTCCGCCCCAAGGGTTACAGCTAAAAATACGTTTTGTAGAGAGCCAACTGCCTTTAAGTAGTCCGTGTTTTTTTAATGCTTCCAAAGTATATTGTGAGCAGGTAGGGGAGTAGCGACAGGTTGCCGGGGTATATGGCGAGATAGCTTGCTGATAGAAACGTATCAGTAATACAAACGGAGCTATCAAAATTTTTTTCACTTCTCTTTTTTTAAGAAACACTAAAGGTTGTTCCATCTTTACCGTCTTTCAATTGAATGCCCATAGCTGCCAATTGATCTCGAATTTTATCAGATGTTGCAAAATCTTTATTTACTCTAGCATCCTTGCGAAGCTGAATCAATAGTTCAACCACCCCTGATAATTTATCAGAAGCGCCAAGATTATCAGTTTTTCCTTCTAAGCCTAAAACATCAAAAATAAAACCATTTAAAGTAGCTTGTAGCATTTCTTTATCTGCTGCAGTTATACTTTCTTGACCTTCTTTCATGACGTTGATATGCTTAACTGCGTCAAAAATTTTGGCAATTAAGATAGGTGTGTTGAAATCGTCATTCATGGCATCATAGCACTCCTGCTTCCAACTTGTAACGTCAAAGTTTGAGGAATTACCAGTTTCAAGATTCTTTAATGTTTCTAAGGCTTCCATTAAACGATTGTATCCTTTTTCAGAAGCTAAAAGTGCATCATTACTCAAATCTAGAATACTAGTATAATGCGCCTGCATCATAAAAAATCGCACCGCTGACGGCGAAAAGGCCTTGCTTAGAATTTCATTTTCTCCGGTAAATATTTCTCCCGGAAGAATATTATTACCGGTAGATTTAGCCATTTTTTTACCATTCATAGTAAGCATATTGGCATGTAGCCAATAATTTACTGGTGAATGGCCATTACTTGCTTCGGCTTGCGCGATTTCACATTCGTGATGCGGAAATTTCAAATCCATGCCACCACCGTGAATATCAAAAGTTTCTCCTAAATATTTGGTGCTCATAGCTGTACACTCTAAGTGCCAGCCCGGAAAACCATCTCCCCAAGGTGAAGGCCAACGCATAATATGCTGTGGCTCTGCTTTTTTCCAAAGTGCAAAATCTTGAGGGTTTTTTTTCTCATTCTGTGCCGTAAGCTCTCGCGTATTGGCAATCATATCTTCTAGCTTTCTCCCACTTAACTTTCCATATTCATTGGTTTCATTGAATTTGGCAACATCAAAATATACAGATCCGTTGGCTTCATAGGCATATCCTTTTTCAAGAATATCTTTTATAATTTCAATTTGCTCAATAATATGTCCCGTTGCTGTTGGTTCAATACTCGGCGGTAAAAAGTTGAATTTTTGTAAAATGTTGTGAAAGTCAACGGTGTAACGCTGAACAACTTCCATAGGTTCTAACTGCTCTAAGCGTGCTTTTTTTGCAATTTTATCCTCTCCATCTTCTGCATCATCAACTAAGTGGCCAGCATCAGTAATATTACGTACATAACGTACTTTAAAACCTAAATGCTTGAAATAGCGAAAAATCATATCAAAAGACATGAAGGTGCGACAATTGCCTAAGTGTACATTGCTGTAAACTGTAGGTCCGCAAACGTACATGCCAATATGGCCTTCGTTTATAGGTTTGAAGGATTCTTTTTTACCAGTTAGTGAATTGTAAACTTTAAGATGTTGATTTTGGTACAACTGCATTGGAAGCAAAAAGGGTTAGAAATTGGTTTCTAATTTGAGATAATCTAAAAATTCACGACGTACTTTGTCTTCTTTAAATTTACCACCATATTCAGCGGTGACAGTACTACTTTCGATATCTCTAATTCCTCTTGAGTTAACACAAAGATGTTTAGCATCTATTACGCAAGCGACGTCATCAGTTCCTAAAACTTTTTGAAGTTCTCTTACGATTTGAATATTTAAACGTTCTTGAACTTGCGGTCTTTTCGCATAATAATCAACAATTCGATTCATTTTTGAAAGACCAACAACCGTTCCATTAGAAATGTATGCTACATGTGCTCTACCAACAATGGGTAGTAAATGATGCTCACAGGTTGAGTACAACGTAATATTCTTTTCAACCAACATTTCGCCGTACTTGTATTTATTGTCGAAAGTTGAAGCTTTTGGTTTCTGATCAGGTCTTAAACCGCCAAAAATTTCTTTTACGAACATTTTAGAAACACGATCAGGCGTTCCTTTTAGGCTATCGTCGTCAAGATCAAGACCCAAAGTGAGCATGATCTCTCTTACATTCTCTTTAATTCTTTTAATTTTTTCCTCATCGCTCAATACAAAAGCATCTTCACGTAAAGGAGTGTCTTCAGAAGTGGAAACATGGTCGTTTCCCATCTCTTCATATTGCTCATTCAATGTGCTATCGATTTTCATTCAATTATGACTTTGTCGAAGGGCAAAGATATACATTATATGACACTTAATGCCCTATTTGGCTCATTACACAACATAAATTAGTGTTAAGATGGCACTCACATTATTTTTGATTAATTGAATGTTTTACCTACTTATGAAGCATCTTAGAACTGTTTTATGTTTTGCTTTTTATATGGGGATGTTGTGCGCCTTTGCACAAGTTTCGCCAGATTGTAGCAACGCTGTGCCTATTTGTAATGATACACCGGTAAATGGTGGAACTAACGGATTTGGTATTGATGATTTCAATGGAAGCCAAGCAAGTGGCTGTCTAGAAGAAACAATTACTGGTGCCATAGAATCAAACTCAGGTTGGTATCGTTTTCGAACAGGTGCCTCAGGCCAATTAGGATTTAATATTTCTACTAACACGACAGAAGATTGGGATTATGCCCTTTATCGCGCTTCAGATTGTAATAATTTAGGTGAACCCATTCGCTGTAATTTTTTCGATAACCAAGATCAGAATGCTTTTTTAGGGGTGGGTGAAGACCCAACAGGTGATACTGATAATATTCAATATGAAGATTGGCTTCAGGTTACACCAGGTGAAGATTATTATTTGCTTATAAATAATTTCAGTAATAGTAACTCAGGTTTCTCTATTCAGTTTTCAGGGCAAATTTTTGTTACTGATCCAAATACAGCTTTAGATTGCTCTATAATAAGTAATCTTCTAGGGCCGCCAATTTCAGCCTGTGAAGGAACAGATGTAACTCTAGACGCTACCACAACTGACGCTGTTACGTACAACTGGTACCAAGATACAGGTTCTGGCTATATTCTTGTACCTGGTGAAAATGATGCTACTTTGGTTGTTACAAGCTCTGCTAATTATAGGGTGGAAGTAATAACAGTTACCAATAACAATATAATTAGTGATGTTCAGGTAGGTTTTTCGATTGTTCCTACAGCTTTTCCAGTAGCGGATGATGCAGCTTGTTCGGAACAGACAACATTTGATTTATCATTAAAAGATTCTGAGGTTTTAGGAAGTCAAAGTCCTAATGAATTTGTCGTAAGCTATCATAGTTCTTTAGCTGACGCCACTAGTGGAAATACTTTTTTACCCAAACAATATACCATGCAATCTGGTTCACAACCAATTTATGTCAGAGTAACATCTGCGGTAAATGCAGATTGCTTTGATGTTTCTCAAGTTTTTGAATTGACGAATGTTGAAACACCTATTCTTGACTTTCCAGAAGAAGAGTTCTTATGTGATGGTAGTGCCAGTATATCTATTGGTTCTTTATCTACATTACCTAATCATACCTATAGCTGGGATTCTGGGGAAACTACACCAAGTATTAATGTTTCGATTGCTGGCTCATACATACTAACAATTACAAACACTCAGGCGGGAATAAGTTGCTCAAACTCAAGTACCATAACCTTGGTGGTTGGAACCCCACCAGTAATTGTCGATATAGAAATAGAAGATTTACAAAGTAATAATACTGTAACGATCGTTGCAGATAGAGAAGGAGATTGGGAATATCAATTGGACGACGGAGATTATCAATTAGAGAACACATTTAGTAATGTGGTAGCTGGTGCGCATAGGGTAACTATAAATGACCCGAGAGGTTGTGGATCAGTATCTGAGGAAATTATCGTAGTTGGCTTTCCTAAGTTTTTCACGCCTAATGGAGATGGTATGCATGATTACTGGCATATTGAAGGAATTTCAAATTTAGATAATGCAGAAATATTTATATATGATCGTTATGGTAAACTAGTCCAGCAATTACGAGAAAATAGTATTGGTTGGGATGGTACACTTGGTGGGCAACAACTTCCGTCAACTGATTATTGGTTCAAACTTACCTATACCGATACGAATGGGACCGAAATAACTGCTAAATATATTAATAATCACTTCTCACTCCGAAGATAGAAATTGGGTTTCAATATTGCCGTTTATCGATTAACAGCATAAATAATCGACAAAACATACTAAATCGCAAAGGGTAGAGTTATACTAATAATACCGTTGCATCCTATTTAGCCCGAGATCTATGCGATTATCCTATTGTTTACTCTGTTGTATGATGCTTTTTTGTCTTACAACAAACGCCCAATCTAACAATTCAGCCGACTGTAGAACAGCTATACCTATATGTGCTGATGGTCCTATAACACCTAGTGTTGATGGTAATGGTGATATTGACGATTTTGATCCAGATGCAATACTCGAAACGGGTTGTTTGGAGAAGGGGAGTAATAGTTCAGCAAATATTGAAAACAATACTTCTTGGTTTGTTTTTAGAGCAGGTACTGGTGGTCAAGTAGGTTTTGATATAGAAGCTTTACCGGTAGTTGGCACTACAATTACTGCAGAGTGGGATTTTGCAGTTTATGGCCCTGATGTAAATTGTGGAGATATTAGCAATGGAACAGCACAGCCTATTCGTTGTAACTACGAGGTTAATGATACAAATTTTACGGGAATTGGAGTAAATCCTGAAAATGGACAAGAGGGAGCACCATTTGTAACGCAAAGTTTAAATACCTATGATGAATGGTTAGATGTTGAGCCTGGCGAAATATATTATATTCTTATTAATAACTACAATACAAATTTTAACGACGATGCTGAAACTTTCATGTTCACTTTTACAGGTAGTTCAGTTGAAGCAGATCAAATTACAGCTATAGATTGTACGCTGAGAGATGAGTTCTTAGGTTTAGATATTGTTGCTTGTGAAGGAGATCCAGATATAACGTTAAGCGCTTTGAATTCTCCTGCAGGTGCTGATATCGCAAACGTTGCTTGGTCTGTTGATTATGATGACGATGGTGTCATTGATGATACCTTGACTGGAACAGGACCTTTTGGAGCTGAGTATGTTGTGGCAAGTCCAAACTCAGGGCGCTATTTTGCAGAAATCACAACTATTTCAGGTACCCCAGTTACAGTTGCGGATGAGGGTGGAATATTAATTACGTTTTACGGAGTACCTCTTTTAGATCGAGTAGATATTTTAGATACTAACTTATCAATAGACCCTGATCAAAATAATATTGAGATTTTTGTTGATGGTAATAGTAGTTATGAATATGCTATAAACGGCGGTGAGTTTCAAGATGATCCTATATTTTTAGATGTTCCTCCGGGAGTGAATACACTAATTATAAATGATAAAAATGGATGTGGTACTACAGAGCCAATTGAGTTTTTGGTAGTAGGATATCCAAAATTTTTCACACCTAACGGAGATGGAATGCATGAGACATGGAATATTCTAGGTATAGAAACTCTAGATAATCCTGCAGTATTTGTTTTTGATCGATATGGTAAACTACTTGCTCAGTTAAATTCTACTGGTGGATGGGATGGGACTTACAATGGAAGCCCAATGCCTTCCTCTGACTATTGGTTTCGCTTTGAATATGGCGAACAAGACAATGGTGCTATAGTTGCTAAAACTAGAAAGACCCATTTTACATTAAAGCGCTAGGCTTAAACTTAAATAGGTCTTAAAAATATCTCTAAAGTTTTTTGTGAATAGCCTTTCTGTAGTATCTTAAATAAATACAGATTGGGTATATATCTTTTCTAAAAGTTTATCGTGTAACTCAAAGTGGCGTTAGTATTGATTCCGTTAACTAAGGCAGGTGTGTTTATACCGGTATCAAATAAACGTTGTGCAACGTCTCTTTCTGATCTGTTTAATGCTAAATCAAGACGACTATTGCCGAAATCATATCCTAAACCTCCAGAAAACCCTGTTAGATCACCTATAGTACTTCCGTCTTCATAAGGACTTCCTTCAAAACGGTATCCGCCTCTTAAACTAAATCGTTCGATTCTATATTCTCCTCCAATTCTTAGTGAATTGACGATACCCAATTGATTCGAAACATCTGAATTAACAGAAGCAAAGTTTGCATCACTAGTAGGGCCTAATTTTGCCTGTGACATATCTTGATAGCCATAGTCAACACTTAATAACCCGTTTTTACCAAAAACTAAAGCCATGCTACCTGTAAGCTTGCCTGGAGTTTTTAAAGTATATCTTGGAAAAATATTTACAATATCATAGTTGATAAAGTTAATATCTTCATCTGCTAAATCAGATGTGATTCTTTGTGATAATGCATCTTCAATGCGATACCAAGTAGGGGACTGATAGCTGGCACCTAAGCGAACGAAATCTGTGACTTTAGCAATGGCTCCAAGGCTAAATGAAAATCCTGATCCTTCTGTAAGCAAGTAATTATCAAAGGTTGTTCGTTGAATCTCTGAGGTGGCATTGTAACCCGTTTCAGTAAATTCATCATTTTTTGTTTGTAATATGGTATGAAAATTAAGCGATGCGCCAAAGTTAAATTTCTCACGGTATTGTGTAGCGGCATTAACAGTAAACTTACTATTATAGCCTGTGGTAATTCTAGAAAATTCTTGATTTACTGTGTTGTAGTCAGCATTGCTAACATAAGCAGTATTGTCATTATCAGCAGTTGCTGGGTCAATTAGACCACCAAAGTATCCTAAAAAAGTTTGTTGATCTCCAAATCCAAAATTAGATCCAATATCTAAATAAGCATCTTCAAGAAATTCTCCATCTTGTAAAAGAATATCTCCGAAGGGTACGCCTTGAGCAAAATTTAAAAAGTAATTATCAATACCTTCATTTGTGCTACCTGCAGCAAAAATTTCATTATCAAAATTTTCAGCAATATCATAGTTCAATGCCAAAGCAAATTTACCCCAACCAGTTTCAGGGTTGGTGCTCTTAAATACCAATACGCCACCTGCTTGACTAATTTCTGCATAGCTACGTGAGATATCTGTTTGACTGCCACCATAAGTTATGGTGTTGTTTCTATTGAACAAAGCAGCTGTAACAGTACCTTGATTGTTATTGAATATGGCAGCTCCTGCCGGATTTGTGTTAAGAGATGATAAATCACCGCCAAGTGCACCAAATGCACCACTCATTCCTTGAAAACGCGCTGTACCTTGTATGTTTTCGCTGCTGTAACGCAGTACATCAGATATGTTTTGAGCACTAGATATGGCACATGCCAATAGTGCTATGAAAGTTAATTTCCTTTTCATCGAGCTTGAATTTTGTGAGTATAATGAGATTTGTAGACTTAGTTTCTTCCTCCAGAACGTCCTCCTCCAGATCTTCCTCCACCTGATGATCTTCCTCCACCTGATGAAGATCGTGACGAACTGCCAGAGCTTCTAGCGCTGCTACCTGAGCTTGAGCTACGTGATGAACTACCAGAGCTTCTGTAGCCTCCGCTACTACTACTTCTACTGCTACTACTTGAAGATCTATATCCACTACTTCTAGGTGCTGAACTTCTAGATCGGCTAGCAGAGCTACCGCTACTTCTGGTTCTACTACCTGAGCTTCTATACGTTGAGGTTCTTGGCGATGAAGACCTACTAGCGGTACTTCTTGATCCAGAACTTCCACTTCTATAGGTAGAGCTTCTTGGTGATGTGCTTCTGTAATATTGATTAGATCTTGAAGAACTGTTTGTTCTTGGAGTTGCTCTTGTGCTTCTACTAGTTCGGTAAGAACTATTGCGATCTACACCAACTGTTCTTCTTGACGCTAAGCCAGTATTGCTTCTTGAGCTTCTGCCAATAGTACTTCTATTTGTACTTGATCTGCCTGTTAATCCTCTAGATCTTGTTGTACTTCTTGAAGTATTTAGGTTTGATCTACCGCTTCTTGCTGAAGCAACAGCGTTTGTTCTTGAAATACTGTTTCTATTGTTATAGTAACCACGTCGACCCGAATTGTATGCATATCCATACCCTCTGTTTCCATATCCACGGTTGTTACCGTAAGGTGGGCACCATACATTTGCGTATCCAAAACCACCATAACCCCAGTTGTTCCAGCCCCAGCCTCCGCCGTAACCCCAATTGTTCCATCTATTCCAGCCCCAGCCGCGACCGTAACCCCAGTTGTTCCAACCGCCG
>CALLIG010000156.1 GCA_938009735.1 uncultured Flavobacteriaceae bacterium | reverse complement strand
AAACCAACCAAAACGGACTTTCTTAATGCCTTGATCATTTGTTTCTAGTCTATTTATTATTACTACAATTCTACCAACTATAGCGTCATTTTTATAGGCAAGAAAAAACCAAGCATCTGCATTTTGAAAAGCTGGATTTTTTGTTTTATCAAAGCTTTCTAATTCATCATTAATTATAGGCGGCACCCAATACGATGAATCTTTGTAAAGACTGAAAGGAAATTTTACAAATTGCTTTAATTCTGATTTTGTGACCGCTTCTTTGAGGGTAACCATAGGTGATTTTTTCAAAGGTCAATATTAGGTATATTAATCTTTAAAATAAAATAACTATGGCTTTAGAATTAAGTTTAGCCTTGATAAACTAGAAAGAAAATAATAGTTAAATAAACCCAAAAGAAAGAAAAGACAACATGAACTATTGTTTCAAAGGTTTTGCCCATCCATAGTTTAGAAGAATACCCTACGAATTGTATTATTAAACGAATTCCCCAAAACACAGAAAGCCCAAGTGCGATTCGTTGTCCTAAAACGGTATGGATTAATTCATTGTATGAAGTGATACAAAGTATACCTATCAGCAATACGAACAAGGCAACAAAAAAAGTATGTACGATCATCATTTGTCTGTTTACCAAACTAAGTTGTGCTAGGTCTTTTTTCCAAGAAAAATATTTTGGAAAAATAACGTGAACTAGTGCAAGTGCAATTAATACAAATCCGGTAATTTTAAGATGAGTTTCAAGCATGTTTTAGTACAAATACGTTTAAAAATGAGGTTATTTTGATCTCTTCGTTAACTTTTAAACCAGCGGCTTGAAAGGTTTTAAGCCATGTTCTTTTTGAATGAAAATGAAAAAACCCGATGGTGTAAGCTAAAAAGTTGGGTATATCTCTAAGATGTTCGGTAACTATTATAGATCCATTTTCTTTTAGAGTTCTGTTAAGTTCTTGAAAGAAAAGAATGCGTTCATTTTTATCTCTTATTTCATGTGCAGATAGTATTGCAAATATTGCATCAACAGATTGATCTTTTAATGGGATTTTGTTTGTTTCAATGGATAGCGTTCCAGGAAATGGAGGATAAGCATTTCGAGCTCTTTGTATTGATATTTCAGTATGTTTATCAGGGTCATAAAAGTCTAATACACGTAATGATGCATCCGGATATTTTTGAACTAATAAATCACTAGTTTCATCAAACCCTGCATTCACGTTCATAATGTAATCTGGTTTTATCATAGATAATTCATCCATCCATTGTAAAGAATATAAATTCGAAAAATCGTAGACATAACTAGAAACAAGTAATGATATGGTTGTTACAAGCAGAATTGTAAATGCTGGTACTAGTATATAATAAGGAGATATTGAGGTTTTAACAAACGTAAATGCAAATAATACGACAACCAAAACTATTGAGCAGAGATAAAAATGCCAATTGAATCTGACAATATTCCAAACTCCCTGAAAAGGTTTTCTTATCGTGTCCATTTATCGATTTTTCCTTTTTTCCACCAATAAGGAACTTGTTCAACCTTGAAAGCATTTGCAAGAGCCACACCTTTAAGATTTAGTTGATCAATAAAGGATATCGACTCTTTAATGATTTTTATGGGTGTTGGCCTCCAATTTGAACGTACACCTTCAATGATTAAAACTTCTTCTTTAGTTTTATCATAAGTAAAGGTAAAGGGTAGTGGACCAGCAAAGCGTCTTGCCTCTTTCCAATTAGCAAAAGGGGACGTTAAAGGCAAGTCAACATCCTCTTTCGTGTTTTCAATTTGCACTTCGAAATTTGATTTTTTTGACCGTATTTCGGTCTTTTCTGCTGTTATTATTTGTTCAATATCAACGGTGGTGTATTTATAGTGGGTGAAAATATTCCCAAAAAATTCCATTTTCTTCTTATTCGTCTCTGATTTGATAATGTAAAGTCCGCGGAGTCGCTTGCCTGTACTTGTGGTGTATCTTACGAATATGCGAAACCCAATTAAGAAAAAGTCATTTCCCATGAATTTGGGAAATCCTTTTGGGCGTAAATTTTTTGTTTGCACCATTGCCATGGCAACAAAACCCCATTTATTATCAAAAGTATCGATTTCTAAACATTCAGGAATAAGCTTTTCTAGTTCTTCTTTAGGTACGGCATAAGCTAGCACCGTTGAGCTATCAAAAAAAGCGTCTACTGCAAACGGATGGTTTTTGAGAAAGCTACTCATTACGATTCATCTAGTTTTTTACTCAACACAAACTCGTTATAATAAATGGTTAGTATCATCAAAGTTGCAAATATGATATTAAACCTACCCCAAAGTAATAAATGAGGTACGAGTGAGAATTCTAAAATGTTCATGGTTGCTATAATTGCAATTTGTAAGATAGCATTGTATCGAGATTTAATCCCTGAGAAAATCCAGATCGCCATACAAATTTCAGAGACACCAATTACTTTTGTAAGTATACTTGCATTTGCGCTTCCTAGTATTTCAGAAACAATCTCTTGATGTCTTGGGACAAAGTTAAGTACTTTGCAAATCAGGCCGTTTATAAGCCAGACAAACCCTATGAGTAGCGTTAAGGTTTTATAAAAAATGGTTTTGGTCAATGATTAGTTTTTAAATCAATTATTGCATATCAGAGATCTAAAATTCAATGACGCCATCATCTTTTTTCTTACTCTTTTTACCTTTGTTTTTCTTCTTTTCCGCTTTCTTGAGCTTACGAAGTTGCTTTCTTGATGGGCTTAAATCAATATCTTCGGCGCCAGATCCGTCGTTCTTTTCTTTCTTTTCTTTTTTCTTCTTTTTCATGGCGTTCTTCTTAATCGGTCCGCCATTTTCACCTGCTTCCTGATCTTCAATCGGAATCTCTTTGTCTTGATGCATATCAAAACGATACGACATACCAGCACTAATAAAGATACGTGAGGGTGTGTTTTTGAAACTGGCACCCATATTCACATCAACTTGCAGGTTTTCTTTTAGTAAATGTGCAACACCAGCTCGAATTAGAACATCAGCATATCGATCACTTTTTATACCTTGATTCTCGACAAAAGAACTCCATTTTGGATTTCGAAATGCGTAGGATAATGAAACCAAATAACTTAGTTCAGGAAAGTCTGTAGATATTCGATCATAAGCTATATTGGAGATAAATACAAAGCGAGGAGTTAACTTACTCTGGGTAGCAATCATAGCTCTATAAGAAACTGTTGGGTCACCAATGTAAAAAGGATTGTCACCTAAATTAAAGGTAGCGCCACCATAAACAGAAACTGAAGGAATTAAGTTTTTCAACTGAAATACATTGTTTGCACGCCAGCTATGAATATTCGGTTTATTTCTTTCAGGATCTTTGTAACGATCGTAAACTAAAAATTTCAATCCCAATCGATTTCTTGAAAAGTTCCAAAAAGAATCTTCTAATCCTGAAGTAGCAAATACCGTCTTTTTATTTTGAAATGTACCTTCATAGTTGATTTCTAGCTGTTCAAACAACAAGCCATATCGTAATGATATATCAGTACCCCAAAGGTTTGCTTGTGTGTTTAAAAGGGAATGATCGCTTTGTTCATAGCGAAGTCCTGCTTCTACTTGAATTACGTTTCTGCCTACCGCATAAGCACTTACAGAAAGTCCTGGTCGGTTAGAATTGATAACATCTGTGTATTGTGAAAACCCAAAAAAAGGAAGCATTGCAAAGACAATAAAATATATTTTTTTCATATTTCTCATTATAAGAGAATAGCCCATGAGACTGATTTTATTATTATTTTAAGACTTTCGTCCATCTATTACAACGTGAGAATTGTATTTTTGATATGTAAAGAAGAAATTAATATGGCTTTTTTAAAGACAATTTTAATAATAGTTCTGATCTATTATTTATTTAAGATGCTGGCAAAACTGTTTGCGCCCAAAATAATTAATTACGCTGCAAAAAAAACTGAAGCACATTTTAAAGAAAAGTTTGGAGATTTTGCACAGCAAAATACTACCAATGAAGAAAGGGTAGGTGATGTAATCATTGAAAAGAAACCGAAGTCAAAAGGTAATTCTTCAGAAAAAGTTGGTGATTATATTGACTTTGAGGAAATTGATTGAGTATTTTAGCAGTATCAACTACTAAAACTACCCATGCGTAAAGGTTTAAAAGCATTTTTCATTCATTTTTTTGTTGCTGTTTTCTTCGTCATTGCTTCTTTAGCATATTTTAGTCCTGTTTTACAGGGCAAGGTTATAAGCCAACATGATATCAAACAGTTCGTTGGCATGGCTAAAGAACAAAATGATTTTCGAAAGAAAAACGATGGCCAAGAACCTTATTGGACAAATAGTGCATTTGGAGGTATGCCGACATATCAACTCGGAGCTTATTATCCGCATGATTATGTAAAAAAGCTAGATAATGTAATTCGTTTTCTACCTAGACCTGCAGATTATCTTTTTCTATACTTTATTGGCTTTTACATTCTACTATGTTGTATGAAAGTGGACTATAAATTAGCAATAGTTGGGGCTCTCGCTTTTGGTTTTTCTACTTATTTAATTATAATATTTGGCGCAGGACATAATGCAAAAGCTCATGCAATGGGCTATTTACCTATGGTTTTAGGTGGCATCATTCTGGTTTTTCGAAAAAAATATCTCTGGGGTTTTGTGCTAACTGCTATCGCAATGGCACTAGAGATTAGAGCTAATCATTATCAAATGACATATTATTTTATGTTATTGGTTTTGATTTTAGGCGCTGTTTATTTGGTAGAAGCGATTAGAAAGAAATATTTAATACACTTTTTTGCATCAGTTGGAATATTACTGGTGGCCGTAACACTTGGTATTGCTGCGAACGCAACAGGTCTTATGGCAACTAAGGAATATGCTGATTGGAGTACACGTGGGCCTTCTCAATTAACTTTAGATGAAAATGGAAACCCAAAAGAACAATCTTCTGGTCTAGATAAAGATTATATAACGCACTGGAGTTATGGCATCACAGAATCATTAAATCTTTTTGTGCCTCGTCTTTTCGGGGGCGCATCAAATGAGAATTTAGGTAAGGATTCAAAAACTTACGATTATCTAGTTGATAAGGGTTTACCTAGAAATAGAGCTGCCGATTTTACAAGTGGCTTACCACTATATTGGGGCGGTCAACCAAGTACCGCTGGCCCCGCTTATATAGGCGCAATTATTTTTTTCCTTTTTATATTAGGGTTGATCTTAGTGAGAAAGAAAGCTAAATGGTGGCTTTTAGGAGGAGTTTTGATGTCGCTATTTCTTTCTTGGGGAAAGAATTTCAGTCTCTTGACAGATTTCATGATTGATTACTTTCCATTGTATGACAAATTTAGAGCGGTTTCTTCAATTCAAGTGATTCTTGAATTATGTGCGCCGGTGCTTGCTATTTTGGCTTTAGTAGCAATTTTTGATATATCGATAGAAAAAAAGCAAAAGCTTAAAGCGCTTAAAATTGCAGCAGGCATAAGTTTAGGCTTGGGTGTTATGTTGTTTGTTTTTAAAGGGATGTTTGATTTTAGTTCGCCTGGTGATGTTCGCTTGTCTGGAAATGGTGGAATGGAACAGCTACCAGAAATGGTAAAAGCAGATCGTAAGATGGTTTATAACAACGATCTCTTTCGCTCAATGCTATTGATCTTTTTATCTGCTGCGACACTTTGGTTTTTCTTAAAGGAAAAATTAAAACAAAACATGGTGATTATTTCCTTGGGAGCTTTAATCGTTTTTGACTTGGTTGGTGTAGATCTTAGGTATGTTAATACGGATAGTTTTGTTTCAAAACGGACAATGAGTGATCCGTTCAAAGAAACTCCGTTAGACAAAGAAATTAAGAAAGACAAAGGTATTTATAGAGTTTTTGACCAGTCAGAAGGTTTGAGCGGGGCCCGTACAGCCTATTTTCACCAGTCGATAAGCGGCTATCATGCAGCTAAGCCTGCAGGTATTCAAGATCTTTTTACATATCAATTATCGAAAGGCAATATGACTATTTTGAACATGTTGAACGTCAAGTATGTAGTGCAACAAGATCAAGAGGGTAGAAGATATCCTGCTCAAAACCCAGAAGCAAATGGTAATGCTTGGTTTATTAATGAGCTTAAAAAGGTCAGTTCCGCAGATGAAGAAATTAATGCTTTAGAAGGTTTAAAAACCAATACCGAGGCTGTTGTAAATACTAATGATTTTACGAATATTAATCGTTTTGCGTTTCGAACAGATTCTCTTACTTCGATTGTATTGACTGATTATCAGCCCAACCATCTTGTTTATAAATCAAATAATGCTTTTGCAGGTGTGTCTGTATTTTCTGAAATGTATTATGCCAATGGATGGAATGCTTATATAGATGGATTACCTACAGATCATTTCAAAGTAAATTATGTATTAAGAGCATTAAGAATACCTGAAGGGGAACACACCATTGAATTTAAGTTTGAACCAGAAGTAGTTGTAAACGGAAGTAAAATAACACTTGCTAGCTCTATCTTATTAGGGTTGATTGTTCTAGGAGGAATCGGGTTTTCATTCTGGAGATCTAAAAGAGAAGAAAAACCACAAGCCTAATGCGAAAAGTGCTGGTCATCACCTATTATTGGCCCCCAGCTGGCGGGCCTGGTGTACAACGCTGGCTAAAGTTTGTAAAGTATCTGCGAGATTTTGGTATCGAACCAATAGTTTATATTCCTGAGAATCCTAATTATCCGATTGTTGACCAGACGTTTGAAAATGAGATTCCTGATGATGTAACTATCTATAAAAATCGAATTTTTGAACCTTATCGAATAGCAAGTCTTTTTTCAAAGAAGAAAACCAAGCGCATCAGTTCCGGAATTATTCAAACTAAGAATCAATCGATTTTAGAAAAAATAATGCTTGCAATACGCGGCAATTTTTTTATTCCCGATGCTCGAAAATACTGGGTGCGACCTTCTGTAAAATTTCTACATGGTGTTATTGAAAAAGAAGGAATTGAAACAGTAATTACCACAGGTCCTCCTCATAGTGTTCATCTTATAGGTCATTATTTAAAGGAGTTTAAAAAAGTGCAATGGATTGCCGATTTTCGTGACCCTTGGACGACTATTGGTTATCATAAAAAGCTTAAGCTAACTGCAATGGCAGCAAATCGCCATAAGGAGTTGGAGCAATTGGTCTTAACGAATGCAGATAAGATTGTTGTAACTAGTGCAACGACTAAGAAAGAGTTTGAAGAAATTACAAAGCAACCGATCAAAGTAATTACAAATGGTTTTGATACCGTTTTAGGAAGCCCGGTTAGGCTAGATGAGAAATTTACGATCTCACATATTGGCTCAATGCTTTCAGGAAGGAATCCGGAGAACTTATGGAAAGTGCTCACGGAATTGATTTCTGAAAATGCAGCATTTAAAAAAACACTTCGCTTACAATTTTTAGGAGTACTCAGCGATGATGTACTTCAGACCATTACAAAAATGGGTTTAGCAGCTCACATTGATGTTATAGGTTATGTTTCTCATGATGAAGCGATACACTATCAGCAGAAATCACAAGTACTGTTATTAGCAGAAATTAATTCCGAAGAAACACAAGGTATTATTCCAGGTAAGCTATTTGAATATATGGCAGCCGAACGTCCAATTTTAGGTATTGGTCCTGAAAATTGGGAAGTTGCTCAAATGGTTGCAGATACTAAAACGGGAGCAATATTTGATTACAGCGCTCATTTTCAATTGAAAAACGTACTTTTAAATTGGTTTGAGCAATATCAAAAAAAACAACTAAGCGTCTCTTCTATGCATACCAATCAATACAGTAGGAGGGAGCTTACCAGAAAACTAGCTGAATATATCTAATGGGTATCGTACTCAAACAAGCGCTGAATAATACTGTAATAACCTATATCGGTTTTGCCATAGGTGCAGTAAATACTCTTTTTTTATTTACTGAATTTTTTACTCCTGAGTACTATGGTTTAGTTGGCGTTATTTTGGCGTATTCAAATATTTTAATGCCAATAATGGCTTTCGGGGTACCGAATACCATCGTTAAGTTTTTTAGTTCATTTTCAAAAAATGAAAACTCGGATAGTTTTTTAACCCTTATGCTTTTGTTGCCCTTGCTACTTATTCTTCCGCTGTTGGGGTTTGTTTATGTGGCTAATGACTTAATTGGAGATTTTTTATCTCAACAAAACGTAATTGTAAAAGACTATGTCTGGTACATTTTCATTACTGGGATAGCAATGGCGTATTTTGAGATTTTCTATGCCTGGGCCAAAGTACATATGAAGTCCGTTTTCGGGAATTTCATGAAAGAAGTTTTCGTGAGAGCTGGAACTATGATATTGCTGATTCTTCTTTATTTTAAAACTATTACAGTTGACTTTTTTTTAATGGCTTTGGTAGGTCTTTATATCATACGAATGGTATTTATGAAAATATATGCCTACAAATTACGTATGCCTAAGCTTAATTTCAATTGGCCTGAGAACATTAAAAGTATATTAAGTTATAGTGCCTTAATAATCATTGGTGGTTCTGCCGCCGTTGTTTTGTTAGAAGTTGATAAAGTGATGTTAAATCAGTTAATTGACATTGAGAATGTCGCTTATTACGGTGTATCAGTATATATCGCAGTAGTTATAGGAGTACCTTCTCGTAGCATGCAACAAATCACATCGCCCTTAACAGCAAAGCTTTTAAATGATAAGGATAATGCAGGGTTAAAAACCTTATATCAAAAAAGTTCCTTGACCTTATTTATAGCCTCGGGTATATTGTTTTTATTGATTGTTTTGAATGTGGAAGAACTATACCAGGTAATTCCTGAAGCCTATCGTGGCGGATTTTTTGTAGTGCTAATAATTGGTTTAGTCAAAGTATATGATTCTCTTTTAGGAAATAACAATGCGATTTTATACAATTCAGATTATTACAGAGCCATATTGCTTATGGGTCTATTGCTTGCGATTTTGACTATTTTGTTCAACTACTGGCTAATTCCTCAATTTGGTATTGAAGGTGCCGCAACAGCAAGTCTGCTCGCATTTTTCATTTTTAATACAATTAAATTGATTTATGTAAACGTCAAATTTAAAATGCTTCCGTTTACTGCTGATACATTAAAGGTGTTGGCTCTTTTGATCGTAATTGGAGTGTCTTTCTATTTTTTGAGTTTTCCATATCATCCTATTGTAAATATTCTATTTAAGAGTATTCCTATGGTAGTATTATATGTATTTGTTTTATATCGCTTTAAGATCTCTGAAGATATTACCGGTATTATTGATAAGCTACTGAAACGTTTTAAAGCATCATAGCTTGAAATAAAAAAAGCCCTGCAGCAAATGAATTTGCTACAGGGCTTACAACTAACCAACCTAAAAACTATTTTTATTGTCTTCCTCTACTTCTTGAGGTAGACGCACTTTTTGTACTTCTTGAACTTCGAGCTGGTGCTTTACGAACCGATCTTGAAGATGTGCTTCTGCTTGCTGTACTTCTAGAGCTTCTTGCAGGAGCCTTGTTATAAGACCTTTTGCTTGAACTTCTGCTGGTATTACCAGTACTTCTTGAAGTTCGTTGCGTTGGTCTAGCAACTGTTCTCTGTGTTCTGTTAGCAGTTCTTTTTACAGTTCTACTAACTGGCTTACGTACTGTTGACGTACTTCTTTTTACAGTTGTTCTTTGAGGCGTTCGAGTAACTTGTCTTTTAGTTACCGTTCTGCCATTAGTACTATTACCTTTTCGGTAGTTACTACTTCTTACAGTAGTGCTTCTTCCGTTGGCTCTAGTATTTGAACGTTTTGTATTTGTTCTAGCTACTGTTCTGTTCGAATTACTTCTTGTTGAAGTTCTGTTAGAACGGTTAGCATTACTTCGAGCGGCAGTTCTATTTGTACGACTCCCATTGCTTCTAGCTACTGTTTTATTACTTCTTCGAGCATTGTTTCGTACAGCAACTCTTTTATCGTTTCTATAAACTGTTGATCTTTGTTTGCGAACACGGTTATACCTGTGTTCTCTACCTAACTTTGCAAAAGTTCTTCGACTATTATACCTGTAAGGGTTGTAAAACGAATATCGTGTTGGGCTGTAAAACCTTCTGTAAGGATTACCGAATACTAAACTAAATCCTAAAGATGGTCTTGCAAAGAAGCCGTGAAACGGTCGGTATACATAACGTCTGTTAAAACTGTTGATATAACCTGTGTGATAATCGTAAAAGCCTCTTCGGTTGTAATACACAAACATATTACCTACTGAATACACTCTGTTGTTGTTATAAGTTACATCTACATCACCAACTTGGGCAACTCGACCATAATGGTCATAAAAGATTGGAACATTCTCAACTTGAACTACCGCTCCATAATCATCATATTGAGCATATGGACTATAATCGAAACCTGAATTAAAGGTTACATTATTTCTACGGTTGCCAATTCTGTTGTCGATGTAAAAATCAAATTCGCCATCAGGATAAACGGAAAACGTAATGCCGTTTTCAACAAAAATAAAAGATCTGTTGTTATTGTTACGATAAGCATTGCGTTCAGCAACCTTATCATCAGTTGTACCAGCTATGATACCAGAGGTACCTAAAATAAGAGCTGTAAATATGAGTACTAAATTTCTCATGATATAAGGTTTTAAATTCTGAATGGAATTATTCACATTCGATTAGTATATACCAAACAGCGTGCCAGAAATTTTAGTTGATAAGTAAAATATTGAAAATCAGATTATTACGATGTTGTAATATGTTTTTTATAGCCTTAGAGTTGCTATCAGCCCTATTGTTTCACCGAAATTTCTTTAAAACTTTTTTCAAGTTCTTCCTTGAAACTCTTATCAAGGTTGCGATACCAGTCTATATGTTTAGACCATTTACCACATCCGCCAGGAAAGCCTGGTCCAGGACACATAGTATCTTCCCAGCTTTTTGCACACGATGGGCATTTGCCAGCAGTTTCAAAAGTATTCCATGTACACCCACAGCTGCATTGCCAATAAGCCCTGCCATCAGGTTTCCATTCACATTTAGGACAGCAAATTTCAATATCCATAGAAATACAAGATCAATTTAGTTTAACAATTTATCTCTAAGGTATCGAGCTGTATGAGAAGTTTTACTGGTTATAACCTCTTCGGGAGTACCATCAGCTAGTAGTTGCCCGCCATAATCTCCTCCTTCGAGTCCTAAGTCAATGATATAATCTGCACATTTTATTAATTCGATATTATGCTCAATCACTACAATAGAGTGCCCTGTTGCAATTAAGGCATTGAAAGATTTCAATAACTTTTTAATATCGTGAAAATGGAGTCCGGTTGTGGGTTCGTCAAAAATGAATAGCGCTTTGTCTTTGGCTTTTCCTTTTACCAGAAAAGAGGCCAACTTGATTCTTTGCGCTTCTCCACCAGAAAGGGTAGAGGAGGACTGCCCTAATGTTACGTAGCCCAGACCTACATCTTGTAAGGGTTTAAGTTTGGTAACTAATTTAGTCTGTTGATGCGTTTCAAAGAAAGCAATGGCATCATCTATGGTCATATTTAAGATGTCGTCGATATTGGCTTCTTCAAATTTTACTTCGAGGACCTCCTTTTTAAAACGTTTGCCACCACAAGTATCACATTCTAAATGCACATCGGCCATAAACTGCATTTCTACCGTAATTTCACCTTCTCCTTTACATTTTTCACAACGACCACCATCAACATTAAAGGAAAAGTGTTTGGCTTGATAAGCACGAATTTTACTTAATTTCTGAGATGCATAAAGACTTCGAATATCATCGTAGGCTTTAATATAGGTAACAGGGTTTGATCTTGAAGACCTACCAATTGGGTTTTGATCTACAAATTCAACATGTTTGATATCCTTATATGTTCCTTCAAAAGAAGTGTATTGTCCAGCTTTTTGGCCATAGCCACCAACTTCTTTTAGTATTATAGGGTAAAGCAGCTTTTTGACTAAAGTACTTTTACCACTACCAGATACTCCCGTAACAACAGTTAGCATGTTTAGCGGAAAGGTTACATCTATGTTTTTGAGGTTGTTTTCTCTCGCTCCTTTAATCTTTATGAAATTTTTAGAGGTCCTTCTTTTTTCAGGAACTGCAATTTCTTCCGTACCATTTAAATAACTAGCGGTTAGTGAAGAAGAAAGTAAAACTTCAGCTAAGGTGCCATGCGCAACTACTTCTCCGCCATGAGTTCCAGCTTCAGGACCTATATCAATGACTTCATCGGCAGCTTTCATAATATCCTCATCATGCTCAACTACAATAACGGTATTACCTAAATCACGTAATGATTTTAAAACATCGATTAGGTTTTCAGTATCCTTTGGATGCAGCCCAATACTCGGTTCATCTAAGATATACATAGAGCCGACCAAACTACTACCTAAAGAAGTAGCGAGATTGATACGCTGACTTTCTCCACCTGATAAGGTATTTGATTTACGATTTAGAGTTAAATAGTTTAAACCAACCTTATATAAAAAGCCAAGTCTTGTATTGATTTCTTTCAGTAGTCGCTTTGCAATTTGCGAATCATGATCATTTAATTCAATACTTTCAAAGAATGTAACTAGTTTGTCAATAGGTAGCTCTACCAAATCTGATATTGATTTATCAGCTACTTTTACATAATCAGTCTCTGGTCGTAAACGTCTGCCTTTACAAACTTTACATCTGGTTTTTCCGCGATAGCGGGATAGCATGACACGGTTCTGTATTTTGTAACTTTTCTCTTCTAGTTTACCAAAGAATTTATGAAGGCCTATAAAATGCTCATTGCCATCCCAAACCAATTGTTTTTGTTCTTCGGATAATTCAAACCAGGGCTTATGAATAGGAAAATCAAATTTGTACGCTGAGTTCACCAACTCATCACGATAGAAGCCCATACTTTCTCCACGCCAAGCAAAAACTGCATTTTCAAATACGGATAGTGCCGTATTCGGAATTACCAAATCTTCATCTATTCCTATGACATCGCCATACCCTTCACATTTCGGGCAAGCCCCATAAGGATTATTAAAACTGAATAAATGAACGTTAGGTTCTAAGAAAGACATTCCGTCTAGCACAAACTTGTTACTAAAAAGTAATTGCTTTTCAGAAGCTAGTTCCTCTATTATGCAATCCCCTTTACCTTCAAAGTATGCAGTATCAATTGCATTCGCCAAACGGTTATAGAAATCTTCATCATCTTTAGTGATGATTCTATCAACTACCAAATCGAATTCCTTACCTATATTTTCAGGGGCAGCATCAATCCGAAGTACTTCTCCTTTATATTTTATTCTAGCATAGCCTTGTTTGGAAAATAATTGCAGCGATTTTAAAGAATCTCTATCCTCTTGAATTTTGATTGGAGCTAGCAATAGTAGTTTCGTACCTGCCTCATATGTTTTGACATGATTGACAACATCACTTACTGTATTCTTTTTTACTTCATTACCTGAAATAGGAGAAATTGTTCTTCCGATTCGTGCAAAAAGTAATTTTAAATAATCATAAATTTCAGTAGTAGTGCCAACAGTAGATCTCGGGTTGGTTGAATTTACCTTTTGCTCAATGGCAATGGCGGGTGCTATTCCTTTTATATAATCAACTTTTGGTTTGTCAAGCTTCCCTAAGAATTGTCTAGCATATGATGACAAGCTTTCTACATAACGCCGTTGTCCCTCTGCATATAAGGTGTCGAAAGCAAGACTTGATTTTCCTGATCCGGATAAACCTGTAATTACAACTAACTTGTTTCTAGGAATAACAACATCAATATTTTTTAAATTGTGCAATTTTGCACCTTTAATAATAATGTTTTCTTTGGGGTTAACGTCAAGTATATTCGGCATCTTTTTCATAAGGATGTCAAAGATACAATATCAACTTTTCATTCGCTAGAATTGTATAGTTTGCGACATTAAATGTGTGTGTAACAATAGAATTTTTTTAGAATTATATTATTTTATCTATATTTGAACTCACTTAAACGTCAAAAAGCCTATAACGCAACATTACTTTTTACAATTGGAAGAATGACCCACAAGACCTTTTCGTATTGAAGAGGCCCCTAAGTTTAACCAAAAAAAGTAATAGTTATGGAAGTAAAGATTGACGACCCCATTTTAATTCAGAGATACATTGCCGGAGATGAAAGAGCACTAGAAGCACTCATCAACAGGCACAATCAACGCATCAGTAGTTTTATTTATTCAAAGGTCAATGACCGAGGTATTACTGAAGATATTTTTCAAGACACTTTTATTAAAGTTATACGAACGCTGAAAAGAGGTACTTATAATGAAGAAGGTAAATTTTTACCTTGGGTAATGCGCATTGCGCATAATCTTATTATTGATCATTTTAGAAAGAATAGAAGAATGCCAATGTATACTGGTGGAGATAGTTTTAATATCTTCTCTGTAATGGGCGATGAAAAATTAAACATTGAAAGTCAACTAATCAAAGATCAAATAGATTGTGATCTAACTGCTTTAATAGAGGAGTTACCTGTGGATCAAAGAGAAGTATTAATGATGCGTATATATAAGGACATGAGTTTTAAGGAAATTTCGGAAAATACTGGTGTAAGTATTAATACAGCTTTAGGTAGAATGCGCTACGCATTAATCAACCTTAGAAAGATCATAAATGAGAATAATATTGTTTTAACGAATTAATAGGTTGTAGAACGAGTCATTTCATTATATTTAGTTTTGGTAGCGTTATCATATCAAACAATACTAAACTAGATATGGAAAAAATTTACAATAAGAAACAGGAAAATTCTAAAATCGTAAAAGCTAAACCAGAAACGGTATCGTTTTTATTGAATTATTCAAAATCCCTTAAAATAACCAAAGTAAAGGGTATGACATTTGAATCTAACATGAACTAAGTATTTCAATACATATAGTAAAAGCCCCGACAATTTTAATTGTCGGGGCTTTTTTGTGCTTCACATTATGTAAGATTTAGCTTGTAGGTGTTGTTTGAATATTCAATGTAGTCATGTACATGTCGATAAAATGCCTAAAAACATCGACGAACGACTTCTTGAAAACGAAGAGATGATAACGCCATCTTGTGCACTTTATTTTGTTTAAAAATAGAAAAGTGCGTTTTCACATCATAAACTGCTAGTTTGACAACAAGTTTTTTTTCGATCGCCCCGATATATATAGTTTTAGGTCATAATTGAAAATCGACGCAATAATGCTAAGATTTAAAATTAAACTCAAAAAGTAACCAAATGGCTCAAAAAAAACTTTCAAACAGAGAGTCCCAAACTTTAACTAAAAAACCTACTCGCATGGAAAATCAGATTGAAGACTCAGTACTAGTAAGAGATTACATTAGTGGAGATGAAAAATCGTTAGAAGTTTTAATCAACAGACATAACCAGCGTATTACAAGTTTTATCTATTCAAAAGTATTGGATAGAGATATTACTGAAGATATCTTTCAAGATACCTTTATTAAAGTAATCAAGACCTTAAAGAAAGGATCTTATAGTGAAGAGGGTAAATTTTTGCCATGGGTAATGAGAATTGCACATAACTTGATCATTGATCATTTTAGAAAAAACAAAAGAATGCCCAAGTTTGAAGGTAATGATGACTTCAATATCTTCTCAGTAATTGGTGACGATAAGTTAAATGCCGAAAAACAAATCATTAAAGATCAAATTGATTCTGATTTAAGAGATTTAATTGAAGAATTACCAGATGATCAGAAAGAAGTGCTTTTAATGCGTATTTATAAAGACATGAGTTTTAAAGAAATCTCTGAAAATACTGGTGTCAGTATCAATACCGCACTTGGTAGAATGAGATATGCCTTAATTAACCTGCGAAAAATAATAGATAAGAATAATATAGTACTGACTAATTAACATTCCGTTCAGACAGTAAAAACAATATTTCCATTTTAGTTGCGTTATTCTATCATAACAAGACTATACCAATATGGAAAAAATTTACTCTGAACACGAAAAAGAATGTACACTTGTTAGGTCTAGTAAAGAAACAGTTCGGTTTTTACTGAACTTTTCGAAATCACTCCATGTGATTGAATATAAAGACTTCAAGTTTGAAAACATTTTAAACTAAAAAAGACCCGCAATTAGCGGGTCTTTTTAGTTTTATAATAATCTTCAATTACTTTTTTCCTTCCAATGGTCTTGGTGATCGTATCTTTTTCCATATTCCAACCTCTTGCTGGTGAATATTCACGTCCATACCAAATAATTTGCAGGTGTAAATCATTCCATAATTCTTTAGGAAACAGGCGTTTAGCGTCTTTTTCAGTTTGTACCACATTCTTTCCATTTGTAAAACCCCAACGATACATTAATCTGTGAATATGTGTGTCAACCGGAAATGCTGGAATTCCGAATGCCTGTGAAACTACAACACTTGCCGTTTTGTGACCAACCGCCGGAAATTCTTCTAGCAATTCTAGTTCTTGTGGAACAATACCATCATACATTTCTACCAACATTTTCGATAATCCGAAAATACCTTTAGCTTTCATTGGTGATAAACCAACTGGCTTTATGATTTCTCGAATCTCTTCAACCGATAGCTTGATCATATCATACGGATTATCAGCTTTTGCAAACAGTAAAGGTGTGATTTTATTTACCCGAACATCGGTACTTTGAGCAGACATTAATACCGCAATTAGCAGGGTGTAAGGGTCTTTGTGATCTAATGGCACGGGAATGGTTGGGTACAATTCCTGAAGCGTTTTGATGGTGAAATCTACCTTTTCGCTTTTCGTCATTTTTAGTTTAATTTTATATAAAAATAATTGAACATAATTTATATCAAAATTGACTATGAAAACATTAAAAATTGGAGATACTGTTCCTGAATTTTCAGCCAAAGATCAAGATGGCAATACTATACATTTATCTGATTATAAAGGTAAAAAATTAATCGTTTTTTTCTACCCTAAAGCTAGTACACCTGGTTGCACGGTAGAGGCCTGTAATTTAAGAGATAATTATGCTGAATTACAAGCACAAGGTTATGAGTTGTTAGGTGTTAGTGCTGATTCTGAAAAAAGACAAACAAATTTTAGAAATAAATATGAGTTTCCTTTTCCATTATTAGCTGATGAAGATCATACTGTGATCAATACTTTTGGAGTTTGGGGGGAGAAAAAGTTTATGGGTAAAGTGTATGACGGAATTCACAGAAAGACCTTTATAGTCGACAAAAACGGGATAGTTTCAAAAGTGATAGATAAAGTAAAAACTAAAGATCACGCCGCGCAATTACTTGAAGATTAAATAGTTGTGTTTAAATATAAAAATCCCCTTTTGGTTATAAAAGGGGATTTTTTAGTATTAATGTTTTGCGTAATTACGATTTCTGTTTTTCAGCCTCCAGTAATTTTCGAGTAAAAAGTTCTTTACTTTTAATTATTTCAGCAATACCTTCTGGTAGTTGTTTTTCCCAACCATCTTCACCGCTAATGATTTTTTTGAGTACATCTCTTGAGAAAATATCCATAATCTCCGGATCGTAATCTATAATGTCCATCACCTTTCCATTGTATTTGAAGAATTTATATAATTCTTTCATTCTAGGATGAACCTTAACATTGTTACTAGTCATTATTTGACCAGTTTCAGCATCTTTCATAGGGTAGAGGTAGACCTGAAGATCTTTGAAAAATAACTTTCCGAAGGCTTCCAAAATTCCACCACTTAAATGTCTATAGTATTTTTCGTCGAAAACATCTACTAAATTGTTCACACCCATGGTCAGACCAATGCGCTGTTTCGTGTAATTATTAAAATATTCTACTAGTTTATAGTATTCTTGAAACTTAGAGATCATTACATGTTGCCCCATAGAACATAGTAGTTCAGCGCGGTCCATGAAATCTTGTTCATCAATCTCTCCTGATGCCTTCAAATTTGATAGGGTGATTTCAAAAATTACTATAGTCTTTTCAACATCAACCGTTGAATCTCGTACAAATATGTCATAAGATTTTTCAAACATATCAAGATTCACTTTGGTAACAGGTCTAAAGCTTCCCCTTAATGCCAAAATATTCTTTTTGTAAAGAACAGCAGCAGGCAAAAGGTTGTTCCCATCAGGACCGAACATTACCGCATCAGTCATATCATTTTTGATAAGCTGAAGACTCATTAATCTATTATCTACATCTTTGAAATTTGGACCAGTAAAATTAATCATGTCAATTTCAATGGTGTCTTTATCTATATGATCATATAGATATTTCAACATTTTCTTGGGCTTGTGATACTTGTAAAAAGCACCATATATAAGGTTAACCCCTAATATGCCTAATGTTTCTTGCTGAAGTCTTGCTTCATTTTGTTTGAAACGTACGTGAATAATAATTTCATCAAGTTCTTTTTGATCCGGATCAAGTTGAAAACGAATTCCTATCCAACCGTGACCTTTATATCTCTTTGAAAAATCGATAGTTGCAACAGTATTAGCATAAGAGAAAAATAATCGATCAGGATGACTTTCTCTACTAATACGCTCTTCCATAAGATTCATCTCATGATTCAACATCGTTTTTAAACGAGGTTGAGTTACATAACGACCATCTTTTTCAATACCATAAATAGCATCACTAAATTGCTTGTCATAGGCGCTCATCGCTTTAGCAATGGTGCCTGAAGCTCCTCCAGACCTGAAAAAATGACGGGCTGTTTCTTGACCAGCGCCGATCTCAGCAAATGTGCCGTATATATCGGGATTTAAATTAATCCGAAGGGTTTTCGCCTTGATTGAAGGTATGTTTTCAAATGCTTTATCCCTTTTTAAAACAGAAGCCATTTTATATGTTTTATGTATAACAAAAGTAAGAAGTTCATCCTACCTAAATCATAAACGAATCAAATATTTATAAATTATTTTTTACATGAAATTTAATTGATAATTACTGCTATTACTGCGATTTACTATTAAATACAACCGGAATACATTCATTTAAATTTATTCGAATGATTTCAATAAATAAAGTATAATTTTGAAATTAATGAAAGGTAGGTTGAAGGTCACTTTTTTAGGAACAGGAACATCGCAAGGGGTGCCGATTATTGGCAGTACACATCCGGTTTGTTTGAGTGAAAACCCAAAAGATAAAAGACTTCGAGTATCTGTTTTGATTTCTTGGGATGATAATAACTATGTTATTGATTGCGGTCCTGATTTCAGACAACAAATGCTTAGCAATCCAATTCCGAAATTAGACGGTATACTTTTTACGCATGAACATGCTGATCATACGGCTGGTATTGATGATATACGCCCATATTTCTTTAGACAAGGTGATATTTCAATTTTTGCGCATGACAGAGTAATTGATTCATTAAAACAAAGGTTCGATTATATTTTTGCAGATGAGAACAGATACCCTGGTGCGCCAGCAGTAGCGGTGAATAGTATTGAAAACAATCGTTCATTTATGTTAGGAGAAACCGAAGTGATTCCCATTGAAGCTGATCATAATCGTTTGCAAGTATTTGGCTTTAGAATAAAAAACTTCACTTATTTAACGGATGTAAAACGGATTAGTGAAGAAGAGATTGAGAAAGTTAGAGGTTCTAAAGTTATCGTGGTGAATGCATTAAGAGAAGAACCGCATCATTCACATTTTAATTTAGAAGAGGCATTAGCTTTTGTTGAAAAAGTAAACCCTGAAACAGCCTATTTTACTCATATTAGTCATATGTTAGGTTTTCATGACGAAGTAGAAAAGCAATTGCCTAAAAACGTACATCTAGCGTACGATAATTTAGTAATCACCGTTTAAGAAATACGATTTAAAATATATCTGATGAAGAACAAAATATTCATGTACCTGTTTGCCTTTGCTAGTTTAATTGCAATTTACTTATTTCGTAGTAGTGGCAAATTAGCTGATAGTAAAGATGCATCAATTGATAAGTTGAAGAGTGAAATAGTTAGTCTTAAAGATTCTGTACAACAGCTTAATATTAAGGTCCTTGACGTGCAACATTTTTCTTTAGAGAATAATGATTATGCCATGGAGAATTATGCGCATTTGAACGTTGAAAACCCTGAGCGATACATTGCGGATAAATTATTAGAGACTAATGAAACAAAGGGAAACAACCCATTAGTGCCGTATGAAGGCATGGAGGGAGATTTTAAAATAAACAAGATTAAAGTTCTCAACCATAAATGGATTTTAGCCGAGTTTACCGATGGAAAACATTGGGGTGAGATGATCTTATATTATGAGCTTAAAGATGATTTAGGTGTTGATTTCACGCTAACTAGCCATTTATTATACGCTAGTACTTTCTAAAACTTATTATTTAACCATTTTTTGAACGCGTAGAAATTTTGTGGGGCAACTCCATGACCAACAGGAAATTCTTCATACATATGTTCAATATTCAATTTCGCTAAAAAATCAGGAGCTCTTTGCGCCCATTCTGGCGGAATCACCTGATCTACCTGTCCATGAGAGGCATATATTTTAAGGTTCTTATGTGACTTATGTGTATAATTTTCGATGAGAATATTTTCATTAATATATCCGCTTAAGGCAACTATATTATTTATTTTTTCAGGATATGAAATTCCAACTGCATAGCTAAGAATTGTACCTTGACTAAAACCAAGTAGGGTGACATTTTCATCATCTAAACCATAAGCTTTGCAGGCTTCATCAATAAAGTGAACAATTTTAACTATCGAAGATTTAGCTTGTTCATCATCGCTCCATTTGCCATTTTCTGCGTCAAAATTTATTGCGTACCAAGCGTTACCCATTGGTTCCATAGGGTAGGGGGCACGAACTGAAATCACACAAAATTCAGGTTGTAATTCTGGGGCAAAAGAAAATAAATCCTCCTCATTACTTCCATATCCATGGAACATAAAAAGCACAGGAGGCTTTCCTGTTGCTAAGCTAGATGGTCTAATTAAATGTTCTAAGGATAAAGGAGCTGTTGTCATATAATCTTATTGAATGAAAGTAAACCATTTTTGAAAGTAAGGACCTAATACTGGAACTTCTTGTTTTTTATCCGTTAAAGCTCCAACAAAACCATAGCCCCATAATACCATATAAAGTATATAAAGTCCGTACCAGGCGTATTCATTAAAGGCATAGCTTAAAAAAAGTGCAAGACCTAAAAACATAATATGCAGACCAAAAGCTTGTCGTGTATGAAAACGTGCAAATTCATGCTTCGGCTCGTTATTCATACTTAAGGCTATTAATGAGCCTATTAATGTAAAATAGGCAACTATTGCGGTAGTTTTACCTGGTGTTGTTTCGTCCATCTGTCAAAAATAGGTGAACTTAAAATGATGCACAAAAAAAAGAGACCCCAGAAGGATCTCTATTTTAAATTATTCAGTTTATGATTTTTCTATAATATGCTAAATACAATATATATTATACCAAGAATAATCGCTGCCATTCCAAATTTTCCCTGCAATGGTGCTAGTTTGGCAAGTAATTCAGCTCCTTTTTCTTTAGCCTCCTCATTCTTCGATAATAGTAATTGGTTTATCATTCCGTATCCAAGTAAGAAACCTAATACAGCGGTTACAATACTTACGGCTAAACCAAGAATCCATCCTGTTCCCATCGCACCCATATTTAGTACTGCACTTATAATACCCCAAATTCCCCACAAACAAAATGCTAGGCCAATCCACCCTTGAAACGGTGTTATTTTATCTAAAAGTTCTTTAGCGTCTGGTTTTCTTGATAAAAGCAAAGAGGGTACTGCTAAAATTCCTAAAATAATAAGTGTAATTCCGTAAATAATCATAATTGGTTGGTTTTAAAGTTATTTGTTAATAACACTAAAGCTACGATAAAATTGCTTCGGTGCCATTTATTACTCCGTAAGGATTTCCCTTTAAATCTTGCTGAATAAACATACTATTCTGAGAGGTAGAATGCACATGAGTTTCGTCAAAAGTAAAGGCTTCGTCATTTTCGAAAAGGGTTAGACAAGCTGCAGCACCTTCTCTAATTTCAGGGCGTTCTAATTGAAATCGTTCATGGCCTCTAGTTAAAATCTCAACACTTGTTTCTAGACCGAAAATAGTATTTAGTACTCCAAAGGCACTTTCTAGTCCAGTTGTTCCAAAGGAGGCATTGTCAAATTCCACTCTTTTCTCTTCAATATTCATGGGCGTATGGTCTGATGTTACAAAATCAATAACACCATCTTTTAACCCCTTTTGAAGTGCCTTAACATCTTTAGATGTTCTAAGAGGTGGCATCACTTTAAAATTAGAGTCGTATTCTTCTAGTTTATCATCTGTTAGGCTAATATTATGAATAGCAACGCTACATGTGACATCTAGACCTTTTTTCTTGGCATCCGCGATTAGCTTCACCGCATTGGCTGTTGAAATCGTAGGTATGTGAAGTTTTCCACCTGAATATTCTAGAATAAAAAGGTCTCTGGCGATCTGTAAGTCTTCCGCTAGAGTAGGAATTCCTTTGAGTCCCATTTTGGTAGATACTTCTCCTTCATTAACGATACCCTTGCCAGCAATTTTCACATCCATCGGAAAAGAGCAGACTAGTCCGTCAAAGTTTTGCGCATATTGCAAAGCTATTTTTAAAAGATTTGAATTTTCTATAGGATGTTTATAGTCATAAAAAGCAACAGCACCAGAACTTTGCATATCATATAGCTCAGCGAGATCTTTTCCTTCCGCTTTAACTGTTAGGGTTCCCATTGGATGCAAATTTGTAGCCTGCCCATTTGCAGCATTTTTCAAAAAGACTATATCAGAACTGCTATCAGGTACTGGGTGTGCGTTTGGGTTCAATACAACATCAGTAAAACCACTTTTGGCTGCGGTTAGTAATCCGTTCGCTATAGTCTCACGTTCTTCATAACCAGGCTCACCGAAACTTACACTAGTGTCAAACCAGCCTATAGAAACATGAAGGTTTTTATAGGTGACTATTTTGGTTTTCGATGGGGGATTTATTTTTGTCGCAATAGTATCAATAACTCCATTTTTAACTAGAATATCGCGCTTTTTTAAATGTAAACTCTTGTTGTTAGCAGCTACAATAATCGCATTTTTTAAGAGTATATTCATTACAGGTATTTTTGTATTAACACTTCAATTAGCATAAATAACAAAGCTAAAATAACAAACCATTTCCAAAGCTCATTTATAGCATTGTCATTTTCCATTTGCTCGAACAAATTTTGAACAGAGTCATTTACAGAAGCGCCTTTGATGTTGTTTACATCAAGATAATTAAGTTCACTTTCTGCCCTGGTGTAATTAAAGCTTAGATTTTTATGCAAGGTTTCTTCACTCGTTACGCTAAAAATTCCATCTGATTTCGGATTTTCATAAAAAGAGAGCGACACTTTGTTTGCAAACGATTTCTGTTGCGGAATAAATTCAAGTCCATCTTTGGCCACTTTTAAAACACGGTCTTTGGTTAATTGAACCGGAATATCAACAGATGTCGTAGAGCCTAACGAGTAATACAGGTCTGGTAACTTTAAGCTGTTAATGCCCATATTATAAAGAGTTGGCACTATTAATGGAGAATTTTTAAAGTTGGAATTTTCCGTTGAAAGCGATGCAGTAAATATAAAAACACGGCTAGAGCCAAACAGAAATGGATCTTTGTCTTGATACGCCAAAATATTCGGCGCTTGTGTTTTTACTCTAAAATATTGAGACACTTTTGGGTATTGAAAGTTGCTCACATTTTTTTCAAAAACATTTTTATACAACGGATGCGAGAAAGATATGTTCGTGATTTCTCGTTCATAGTTTACCTTTTGTGTAAAGTTAGTCGCAAAAAAATTGGAAGCTAGTTGGTTATAAGAATTAAAATCAATTTGAGTATTCGGTATGATAATGAGGTTTCCATTATTCTGAGTAAACGATCTTAAACTGGTCGCAAGAGCGTTGGGGATGCTTTCTAGTTCATTTAAAATGATTAAATTTTGATCATTCAAATCGCTATAATTTAAACGCTTAAGAGAATATGAGATGAACTTGAAATCGTCATTGCTAAATACTCGTTCTAAGTAATCACTTTTTTCGCTACCAATGGCAAGTACTTTTATTTTTTCTTTGGAATCGATATTAAAATAGAATTGATTGTCATAGGCCAAGCCGGAATCTGATAATTCTATTTTACCTTTTATGGCCTCCTGTTTTGGAAGCGTGAAATTTACTTTGGCTTTTTTGTTTTTTGAAAAAGTGGCAGCTGTTTTAGCGATTAAGCTTTCACCATTAAAAAGAGAAACTGGAATACTTTCTAAATCAGAATTTGTTGAGATAAGGGCTGTAAGTTCTATATTTTCTAATCCTTGCGTGTTTATGTAAACAGAATCGATAGAAACATTTTCTAAATTTCCGGCACCCATTCGAACCAGATGCTTCACAACTGTAGTCGAGGAGTCCATAGTTTTTTGAGCCATACTTTGCTGAAAATCAGAAATCAGCACAAGATTTTTAATTACACTTTCATCAGATGTAAAGAAGGTGTTTGCTTTTAAGTAAATGTCATCAAGACTTAATTGCTTCGATGTTGGTACTAGACCTAATAAGTCATTTTGTAAACTTTTTACCGTAACGTTTTTGAACACGCTTTGATTGGTGAATACACTTATTTTTTGATTTTCAGGTACTGATGTAATCAGCTCTTGAACTGCATTTTCTAATAAAGAAGCATTATTAGCTTTCGCTTGCATGCTAAAAGAATCATCTAAATAAATAACTGTTTCTTTGGTTTTTAAAGCTGATTTTTCAGCAAAGAATGGTTGTGCAAAAGCCAGAATTAAACCGGCAAATAACAGCATTCTAGTAAAAAGGAGTAACCATTTTTTTAGCGAGCTACTTCGTCTTGATTCAGCAACTACCTTTTGCAAGAACTTTACGTTTGTAAAGGGAGTTTTTTTAAATTTTCGAAGTTGAAAAAGATGGATAAATATCGGAATCAGTAGTAGAAAAAAGGCCCAAAGAAGTTCTGGATGTTTAAACTGCATTCCCAATTTTGATTTGGCAAATATAATTCAAAAAAGACAAAAGACCGCTGTGCTTTATGACAAAAGACACTTTAAAAAAAGGACTTGCTAAAGTAATAAGGGTTAACAAAAGAAAAAATAGTCTTGCATATTTTCTTGCAGAAGACCAGATAGAAAATCATAAATCATAGTTTGAGCATCTCTATTTGCTACAGTAATAATGGTCTGAGGATTTTTTAGTTCCTCTAAAGCAGAGTAGTGCAGCATTTTTTGACCATAAATATCTTTTCCTATTTTGTTCGCATTGTCGCATACCCAGTAAAAATCGATTTGTTTTTCTATGAGGCTTTTTGCTATATTTTTCCCTTTAGTTCCGGCACCCCAAACTACGAGAGGTCTTTTATGGACATGATTTAATTTCAAAAAATAATGGAGTTTTATCTCTAGAAAATAGTTTTCAGCGTAGTGATCGCTAGTACGTGAGGTTCGATGATCATAATCACGCCAATAATGCAACATTTCTGAAGAGGGAATACATTTCAATCTGTTTTCATAAAAACGAAACGCTAAATCATAATCTTCAGGATATCGTTCTGAATCGAAAGCGCCACAAAGATCTAAATCCTCTCGATAAGCCATCCAGCAAGGTGAGGGGATAACACATTCTTTATAGATTTCTGAATAGTTAGTGCCACTTTGAGTTAATTGATTTAGCCATGATTCATAGCGTGCGTATCCATCGCTAATTCCGTTAGAAGAAAAGTACTTTACTTGACCAACTGCTAAATGTCTAGCACCGTGTTTTTGAAGATTATCGACCATGACCTTTAACTTAATTGGTGTCATAATATCATCAGCATCCATTCTGGTGATGAATTGGCCTTTACTTTGTTTATACGCTGTTTGAAGAGCAGGGATGATTCCATTACCTGCATTGTCTAGCACCTGTATTCTTGCATCATTTTTCTGGAATGTCAATGCTTCAACTTTACTTTCATCTGTAGAATGATCATTTACGGCAATAACCTCAAAGTTTTTATAGGTTTGGTTGCTTATAGATTCAAGACATTCATCAAGAAAGTCAACGGTGTTTTTGAAGGGAATTAAAATGCTCACCAAAGGTTGCTGCATGGCGGAAAATTACTGAAAATAATTGTAGTGGTATGTAAATTAGTTATGACTTTGTTTAATAGTGATCACCTACTTATTAGAAGTTATCTACTTTGAGCTCCTGAGTAAAACTATTTTATTATAATTGCATGGTATCAAGGTAAACAATAACAAAATTAACACAATCAATAGTTTACAATTTAAAAATGTATTATGTTTAACTAAATTTGTAAATTAAACGAACGAAAAAGAGATTATGGACTTAATGAACGAAGCGCTAGAATTTGAGAAGGCTAAGATGAGCAATATGACCACTAGTGACAGAGTAAATGCTTCAAGAGAGGCTAAGCGTCTAATACTTGCATTAAATGAGATTTTTAAAGAATCTAAGGATGATAGTGTAATGGATATGATGAAGCGTTTAACTGTTAAGAAAAAGAAAATTGAAAAACGTTTAAAAGGAAGACCAGAGTCTTCATTTTAATACATGGAATTAAATGTTCTAGGTACTAAACTAGAGCCGTGTTGTACTGATCCTGTAACAGGATATTTTAGAGATGGATTCTGTCGTACGATATCTCAAGACGCAGGAACGCATGTTGTATGTGCAATTATGACTACCGAATTCTTAGCGTATACCAAATCAAAAGGAAATGATTTAAGCACTCCTAAACCGCAATGGCAGTTTCCTGGACTCGTTGCGGGTTCGAAATGGTGCCTATGTATATCGCGATGGTTAGCGGCTGAAAAAGCAGGCTTCGCGCCAAAAGTAATTCTAGAAGGAACATCTCAAAAGGCATTAGACTATACTTCATTGGAGCTTCTAAAACAATATGAAGCTATTAGCTAGCACTACACTTTCTGTTTAAATCGAATTAGTAAGTGTTTCAATAATACCAAGTGCTGCTCTTTCTCCGGCTATCATCGCAGCATTTAATGATCCATTAAGTTGCATATCCCCAGCTAAGAAGATACCGGTTGTCAATCTTGTCTCTGAAGGTAGCATTTCATTTTGCAATTCATTTAATTTTGGTAACGCCTGAGGAATATGATAGTGTTTAATAAATTTACAGGAGGTTATGCCGCAATAGTCTTGTAATTCCTGTTGAATTCGAATTCTAAGAGCATCTTCTGATAAATCGTGATTTTTGACAATAGTAACAGATACTAATTCTTTTGCACCACTAGATTTTGAGGCAATGCTGGTATGATAAAATATATTATTAATAAGTGCATCTTTATCTGCAACTAAACCAATAAGTGGTTTCTCAATAAGGTTCTTATCAGTCTCAAAATATAAGGTGTCGCAAGATTTCCATTGGGTATCTTGATTTTTTAAATTGGCAACTAATTTACTTGGTGCTGTGGCAATCACCGTAAAATGACTCTCAAGTTCAGTAGTATCATCAAGAAATATTTTACCATCTTTTACAGCTGTTACCTTTGTGTCAAATCGAAAATTGGTCTCTTTTAAATTGGCTTTGAGTTGCATTGGTATGGCTTCAATACCAGCTTTCGGTAATGCTGCAAAACCTTCTCCAAACATTTTGTAAACAAACTCAAACATTCTACTTGAGGTCTCTAATTGTGATTCTAGAAATATTCCACTAAAGAAAGGAGTAAAAAATTGAGAAATCATTTCTGAAGAAAATCCAAAATCTACTAAATATTGATATGTGGTTTTTTCTGTTTTTGAAAAAATTTCATCTAACGTAGTTTTCTTTAAAAGCCTATTGAGTTTTAAGATCTTTAATTTGTCTGAAAACGTTCCTATACTTGAAAATAAGGTTGGGAATAGTAAGGATAAATTCCTTAAAGGGTCACCAATAGTCTGTTTCTTACCACTATTAAATATAGTTGTACCAGGTAAAAACTTCTGTAATTCTAGCGCATCAAGATTTAAATATTTCTGTGCAGCGGGATAAGCTGTAAGTAACACTTGAAAACCATGGTCAAGTTGGTAATCTTCTATAAGATCGGTTTTTACACGACCTCCAACACGATCGGTTGCTTCAAGTATAATAGGATAATACCCATGATCTTCTAAAACTTTGGCAGCAATAAGACCACTTACTCCTGCGCCAATGACATGTATTTTATAGTCTTGCTTGTTCATGATTAATTTTGTTGAATTTTTAACTCAATGTGCTAAACAAAAATAATACTTTTACATTAAAATATTGCATGGGTGCTTAGCCACCTTTAAAGTTAAAAACTATGAAAACGACTAGAGAAGCAAAGACAAAACCGACTAAGAAAGAAAACATTACAAACACTTCTTTGTATGATATTGAAATAAATGCTCTCGATGGTAGCTCTATAGATTTATCAAAGTATAAGGGAAAGCACATCTTATTTGTGAATGTAGCTTCTGAATGTGGATTTACAAACCAATACAAAGACCTTCAAAAATTAAGTGATACATACCCAAATAATCTAGTGGTTATCGGTTCACCTTGCAATCAGTTTGGTAAGCAAGAGCCAGGTGATGCTTCTCAAATTCAAACCTTTTGTGAACGTAATTTCGGAGTTACTTTTTTATTAACTGAAAAAGTTGATGTCAAAGGAAGCAAGCAACACCCGTTATTCAAGTATTTGACATCTAAAGAGTTAAATGGGAAGAAGAACTCTAGCGTAAAGTGGAATTTTCAAAAATACGTAGTGGACAAAAAAGGTAAATTAATTGATTATTACTATTCTTTAACCAAACCCATGAGTTCAAAGATTACAAAACATTTAAAATAAACGCATAGCATCTTACCACTTTTGGTTTCTAAAATTAGCAGCTTTAGCGAAGGAAACAGTCTGTAACAAATAATCCTCAAGATTATAACAAGGTATAGGCAGTATACTTTCTAATAAGGCAGTATCCCACTCATTAGGCTTTGAATTTAGATACGGATGAAGATGTACGCCAATGGTGCCATAATAAAACTCTTCAAGTTTTGAAGTGAAGCCGGTTGTTGAGGTAATTTGCTCTTGGGTAAAAGTGAAATTAGAAAAACCAACGGCATCTAATATTTTTGTTATGCCTTTCATCATATTGGTCTCCTTTGCATTTACAATATTCAATTGCTGTATATCGCTTTCAAATACTTTTACAATAACATTGGCAGCATAATCTGTTGGTATGATATTGAGTCCTGATAAAGTATTGGTTGAAATACGAATTGTATCGCTCGACGTATTATTATTGAAAAACTTAGCAAACAGATAGAAGACCATATACTTTGAAATAAAAAAATTAGGTGCCTCTTCAATATTACCACCTAGCACACTTGGTCGTAATATTTGTATAGATATATTTTTTTCTTTTCCCTGTGTTAGTATATATTTTTCAGAAGCATGTTTTGCTGCTTCATAGTGATTGCGATAGTTTCCTGTGTTATTTTCAAAATAATCATTTTTCAAAACGCCACCATTGTCACCAAAAGAGAAGGCTGTACTGATGTAAACAAATTTCGCGATACGATCAGAATAAGCTTCAAAAATGGCTTTCGTGAAATCAAAATTTTCACGAAATACTTCCGCTTTGGCGGTGGGGTTTGTGGATAGATTTACATAGCCTGCGGAGTGTATAAAATAATCAATGGGCTGTTTTTCTAAAAAAGAAGCCGGATCTAATATCGTATTCGCATGAACAACCGTAATCTTTTTACGGATAGAAAGACCATGAGTTTTAATAAATTGCGGAATATTTTCGCTCGACAACATATTTTCAATACGCTCATGCGGAGATGTTGCTGCTTTACTTCGTACCAAAAGATAAATCTGGTTTATCTTTTCAAGTTTCTGCTCTAAAAGTGAGAAGAGCACTCTAGAGCCTAATGTACCTGTTGCTCCTGTAAGTATGATGTTCATTTCGTCTCGTATTAGATCTTGTTATGCGCTGCTATATTAGCAGAAAGCTGGCGAAAGATATTGATAAAAGTCCATATAAAAATCAAGGTCCAGATTGTAGTGCGTATCCAATTTTTAAAAACGAGATCTTCTAGCAATTGCTTGTTTGTTTCACCTGAAGCGATAGCATCGTGTATTGGTACAAATTGGGTAAACGTACTAACCCAAACCATAACGATTAGAAACATGCTTACTATTGAAAACCAGTTGCGATTATGTATCAATTGAAGTATTGCGGTAATCAACTGTCCAAACATTAACGGAATTACCACGAACGAGATCGCTACCATGTACTTTTCGTGCCATGGTAACAAATCGCTTTCTGAATAAAATTGAAAACTAGGATAAATGATAAGTTGTACCATCCAAATCAGAACTAGCAATCCGAAATCGAATAGTAAGCGTAAAATTGATAGTTTCATTTTAGTTTGCTAAAGATTCTAAAAATGCTTCTCCATTTTTTAAATGCATTTGTTTTTTCTGTTCATCCATCTTATCAAACATACGTACTAACATGCCTAATCGTGGATTTGATAAAAAGAAATCACGGTGAGTATGCATAAATCTCCAAAATAGACCATCCCAAGTAGCTTGCCAATCTCCTTTTTTATAGTTGCTCATTTTCATAAGGTAATTACTTCCGCTGATATAGGGTTTGGTTGCCATTAAACCGCCATCAGCAAATTGGCTCATTCCGTAAATATTGGTGACCATAACCCAATCATAAGAATCAATAAAAAGCTCCATAAACCATTGGTATACTTCATCTGGATCAAATTCACAGAGCATCATAAAATTACCAAGTACCATTAAACGCTCAATATGATGGCAATAGCCAGTTTGCAATACCTTTTTAATGGTTATGTCAATCGGCGGAATACCTGTTGTGCCATCATAGAATGAAGCTGGAATTTTCTTTTTGAATCCCCAAAAATTAGTCGTTCGCTCTTCGCTACCTCGAGCTTCGTAAATACCTCTTATAAACTCTCGCCATCCTATAATTTGACGCACAAATCCTTCTGTAGAATTAATAGGCACATTATTATCTGCAGCATATATTAAACACGAATCAATAATTTCTTTAGGTGTTAATAAGCCCACATTAAGCATCGGAGTTAATACGCTATGATTTAATATGGAATTTTCTGAAACAATGGCATCTTCGTAAACACCAAACTCCATAAAGCGCTGCTCAAAAAATTGATGCAACCATGTATTAGTTGTTTCGAAATTTGTTGGGTATAAAGAATGATCGGTTAGGCTTCCATAATGATTTGAGAAATGTTTTTTAACATACTGCTTAGCTTCCTTATAATAATCGTCCACATCAGGAAATTGAATAGAAGGAGGTGTTTTTTTAGCAGGATATTTTTTTCTGTTCTCGGTATCAAAGGTCCATTTACCACCTGTTGGCTTTCCATCAGCATCTATGAGAATGTTTCGCTTTTCACGCTGCTCTTTGTAAAAAGTCGTTTGATGGTATTTCTTTTTATCCACTCTAAAGAAGGCACTTAGATCTTCTTTAGTATTTAAAAATAATGGGGAGGTATGAATGGTGGTTGAAATTGAATTTTCACTACAACCATTGTCTATTCTTTTTTGAAGCCAATTATCTGTAGGGTCAATATAATTGATATGTTCAATGCCTTTGTTTTTTAGTTCAGGTATGAGCTTCCTTATATCTGAAATAGGTTCCGTAGCCTCAACATAATGTACATTTTGGTTTTTTTCCTTCCTAAGAAAATCTGCATACCTTTTCATTGTTGCCCTATGAAATGCTATTTTTTGTTTGTGGAAGGGGTATTGCTTGAAAAACAAATATTCTTCAATGATATAAAAAGGAGCATCTATTTCAAAAAGCGGAGATTCTTGAAATAGTTGATGCGGAAATATGATATTGATACTTTTCATTTATTTCTTCTGCAGCGTTCACTACAATATTTTACTTCGTTCCAGTTCTTTTCCCATTTCTTACGCCAGGTGAATGGACGCTCACAAACGATGCATATTTTTTCAGGCAGGTGTTGCTTTTTCATTTGTCAAATGCTGGTACTTCATTAACTCGCACGTACGGATGGCTTTTAATCTTTTTTAATGAATAGTAGCTGTTTAAACCTGAAATGCCAACACTATTTGAAGCCTCTAAATTGATATCACCATTAATCATCGCGGCGTCAGGTACAATCAAATGTTGAATTTCTCCAATAACTAAAGTGGTGCCATTATGTTTTATATCAAGCGCATCAATAAAGCGCAAACCCATTTTAAAGCTACTCTCTTTAACAAAAGGCGCCTTAAAATCAGGAATATATTCTTCAGAAAGACCACAGCGATCAAACTCTGAAATACTAGTATCAAATTTTGCGGAGGTATAATGCCCTTTTTCTATGAATTCAGGGTGAATGTGATTGATGGTGTAGCATCCGTTTTCTTGAATATTGCGAAAAGTATGTCCTACTTCTGCAGTACTTGGCCTAGCGATAAAACCCAAAAGGGCGGGGGAACTACCCAAATGGACTACTGAACTAAATATCGCAAGGTTGGTCTGTCTGTTATTGTTGATACTACCAATAAGGTTTGCAGGTTTTATTCCTGTGACCGCATTGATGATTTTCAATTTGGTTACTCGGTCCAGCTTTTCAATATCTTCTTTTGTATATATCATGTTATTTTCTATTGACATGGGTATTTAAGATGCGCTTTTTTTCTTTTTGCACAGCCGGATGCTTTTTATGTCCCCAAATTTTGTCTCTTGCAATTCGTGCACTTTCTTGCAAATCAACAATAGGGCTGGGGTAGTGCTCGCCTAAGATAACTCCGCAAAAAGTTTGCTCCATTGCAGACATAGTCCAAGGCTCATGAATGTAAGCTAAAGGAACGTTTGCAAGTTCAGGAATCCATTTTTTGATGAATATCCCCTCAGGGTCATGTTCTTGCGAATTTTTCACAGGATTGTACAAACGCACCGTATTAATGCCTGTAGTGCCCGCTTGCATTTGAAATTGCGGATAATGAATGCCAGGTTCATAATCTAAAAATTGACGTGCCAAGTGATATGTGCCATCACGCCAATCTTGATCTAAATTCATTGTCAGAAAGGAAACTACCATAGCACGCATTCTAAAATTAATCCAGCCAGTTTGTTCCACGGCACGCATACACGCATCTATTAAAGGGTAGCCAGTTGTGCCAGTTTTCCAAGCTTTTATAAAAGCTTCGTTATTTTGATGGGGTAGTAGCTCGTAACCACTATTAATACAATGAGTTTCATAACGGCATTCTACTTCAAATTTCTGAATGAAATGACAATGCCAATGCAACCTGGTAAGCATGGCAGAAAAAGCCCTACTGTTTTTTGTTCCATTAGGGTGCGTACCAACAAACTGAAAAGCTTGTTTAATACTTAGATTTCCCCAAGCTAAATATGGTGATAAACGACTACAAGAGACTCTACTCTCGGTAGGCTTTGAAATATGTTTTTGGTAGTTAAATCCTCTTTGATTGGTAAATGATTTCAAATACCGCCAAGCGTTAGACTCGCCAGCAGGCTGAAACTGTTTTGAATATGCTTTTAATTGTTTCTCTAATTTCTCAGGAATTACGAAGGAATGAGCTAATGCTTCATGTTTGGCAATAGAATACTTGTTTTGAATAATAGGCTGGTGCATGGTAGTATGCCATTGTTTATTCCAGTTATCTCGATTTTTTATGCCTCTTAAAACACCGTCTCGTTGTGATTCTTGCCATATTATGGCGTTTTTTTTACAAAATGAAGACACCATTTTGTCACGCTGCCAAGTGATTAGCGTACCACTTTCACGATAACTAAAAACATTCTTTATGTGAAACCGTTCCTGTAAATAATCAAAAATGCTAATTGCTTCTCCGTAGAAAACAGAAACAGATCTATTAAAAGGCTCAAGGGTTTTATTTAGCGCTAAAATGGAATGATAGATAAACTGTAAATGCCTAGAGCTAGTATCAGGATATTCAATGATAGAAGGTTCAAATAAGTAAATAATATAATACGGAATACCAGCCTGTTCTGCTCGTAATAATGACTCGTGATCTTGCGAACGAATGTCTCGTTTTAACCAAACAATATTTACAGCTTCTTTATTCAATAGCGGAGTTGTTTTTTGCATTTTTTCCAAAAAGAAAAGAAAGAAGGGTAGTAGCCTTCCACGTCAAACATCCAATCTCTAGATTCTTCAATGCCTTGATAATGATGATTTAGCGGATGCTCTTTGTAATAGACGCTTTCAATGTTATTCGTTGAAATCATGTCTTTAAACTCACCAACATAGACTTGTATGTTTTCTATATTTTCTTTGGAAAATGTAGTTATAAAATCAATGGTTTTTTCAGATACAGGATATTCTTTAAAATGAGAAGGTTCTAGTAGCAATATTCTATTTGCTGAGATATCCTTCTTCCAGAGCGGATCAAGGTTATAAAAATTATAGATACATGTCGGAAGCTTTTCATCAATCGAAATCGGATGAGGTTTTGGTAAATTGGTTTCTAACAATAGCTTCGGCGTATCTATTAAAATATCAGGAATTTCCAAACTATTAAAAGCTTCATAAGGCAGATCTAAGAAAGTGTCCTTTTGCTGCGTAAAACAGTACTTATTGATGTTATCTTGATTCGCTACATATTTTTTATTTGCATTCGAACCAGCAACCCATTGCCAACTCAATGCATTACTTGCCCAATCGGCATCTAATAAATGATAGTACATCCATTGAGCTGGTACTTTCCAATGACTTTGCGCCATATTACAGGCTATTGCTGCAATGTACATTCGAACGTGATTATGCAAATAACCCGTCTTATAAAACTCTTGAATCGAAGTATCTATCGCTTCTATTCCGGTATTTGATGTAACAATAGACTTCGGAATTGAAGTATTTGAAACAGGGTTTTGTTGGTGTTTTAAATCTTGATTGATGGCATCTCCTTTAGCAATCCAAACTTGTTGCCAGTAATCTCTCCAAGCTAATTCTTGAATAAATTTTTCGATTTGTGCAGGTTGATAGCCACGATTTAGCACTTGTGAAAGAATAAATTTTGTGGATACTATTCCTCTTGAAATATAGGGGGATAAATAAGTTACTGAACCGTTAATGTAATTACGCGTAGATCCATATTTTACAGGATCAATATTTCGAACACGTTGAAGTATTTCTGCATAAGAGGTTGGAAAGATAGAATTATTATCTTCAAATAATTTCATTTACCGTTTACTTATTTTATTCCCTGATATTGCTTTTTGACGTGAGCATTTAAATCGTGTAATATCCGGATTTCGTTTTTTTAGATGCTTTTGGCTGACACCGCTGTTTACTCTTTTTCGCCATCGCTTGAAACTTGATTCCTTTAGATTACCGCGCATCACTTTGATCACTTCTTTTTCGGGTAGTCCGAATTGAAATAAAATTGCTTCAAAAGGAGTGCGGTCTTCCCAAGCCATTTCTATAATTCGATCTAATTCTCTCTCTGTGAATTCTTTAGTCTCTGCCATAGTTGAATTATACTTTTTCCCAGATTTGGTCCGCATTCAAATAAAAACTACCCAATGCATCAAAACTACATTGGTCAGGAGCTATTAATGAAAGAAAGGTTTCATCATTCTCTCTTTTGTACAAATGATACACCTCTCCGAAAATGGGTTCAAAAGAAAATTTTGCATTGAAAATGAGCTGATTGTACTCAAACTCTTGCATCATTTTATCATATTCTTCTTTGAGTTCAAGATACCTTGCTTGAACTTTGTGATTAATTTTAGAGATGCTCCTATTCTTCCATGCAATGGTGTCTGTAGTTGTAATTACTGGTGCGCCCACCGATGTTGCGTAAGGTTTAAGTGCCCCATCATATTTTTGGGTTTCAGTATTGAAAACTACCTGATCTGGTTTTTTATCTTCTGCCATACTTATATGCAAACGATTAATTCAACTTTTCAATTTGTTTCATCACTTCTTCAGCTTCAAATGTTTTTTGATCACTCAACTTTCTATTCGTAGTAGAAAGCGAATGTGCCTCTTTTAAAAACTTTGCATATTGTTCTTGCAGTTTTTCTTTTTCTGATTTCTTATTGAAGAATCCGAACATATTTTATGTTTTTGTTTGTGTTAATCTGTCTTTTACAAAAATACAAAATGTTTAACTATTTTTAAATTAAGTTAAACGAAATAATGTTAATGTTTGACTTGAATACTATCAATTTGCTTTTGATCACATTTTAGATGGTATGTTGTAACATTAGAATAAAAATTCTGTAAATGAATAGCGGGCATAAAAAATGCCCACTAATAACCAATTAGTGGGCAAAAGCACAACCTAACAAACCTCAAATAAAATTCTATTGATACGTTAAGGTCATTTATAGGT
>CALLIG010000155.1 GCA_938009735.1 uncultured Flavobacteriaceae bacterium | reverse complement strand
CTTCTATCGTAGTTAAAATCATGTTAATGACTTCTTTTTCAAGGTAATTACCGTGATTTCTGGCCAAATTCCGAACCTTCCAGGATATCCTATAAATCCGAATCCACGATTCACATTTATAAATTGACCAAGTTCTTCATATATACCAGCCCAGTATTTGTATCTTAATTGTACCGGACTTATTTTAAACCAACCAGGTACTTCAAGTCCAAATTGCATACCGTGTGTATGACCACTTAAGGTAAGGTGATAATGATAGTCATCATGAATAACGACTTTTTCCCAATGGGTTGGATCATGGCTCATAAGTATTTTGAAATCATCTTTTGAAATATCAGACGCTGCTTTTTTCAAATCACCAACTGCTTTAAATCCTTCACCCCAATTCTCAACCCCAACCAAAGCGATTCGATCATTCCCTTTCTGCAAGTATCTGCTCTCATTCAAAAGCAAATCAAAACCCATTTCTTTTTGAATGTTCTTTAGATCTTCTAGATTAGCTGCCTTTGCTTCTTTACTATCCCACGTAGTGTAATCACCATAATCATGATTGCCTAATACCGAATACATACCGTCTTTAGCTTCTAGTTTAGAAAACAATTCTTTCCACGGGTACATTTCCTCTGCCTTGTTATTTACCATATCACCAGTAAATAGCAGCACATCACTTTTTTGTTCATTTACCAAATCAATGGCATAAGCTACTTTTACGTGATTGTCGAAACTACCACTATGCACATCTGAAATTTGCGTGATTTGATACCCATCAAAAGCATCAGGCAGATCATCATATTCCATGGTATATTTTAATACTTTGAAATTGTATTTCCCTTTAATCATTCCGAAGAGTAACGCTCCAAAAGGTAATGCTGCAATACCTAGAGCAATGCCACTCATAAATTTTCTGCGTGATGGTATTAGCTCTGTTGATCCATTCAGTTTTCCATAACCTAATACAGATAAGCGCGCCACATCTTCTAAAAGCATGAAAATGCTTAAAATAAAAGCTAGAATCATGAAAGAAAAAAAGACTCCACCTGCTATTGCGGTACTAGGTTGCATTGCAGAACCTGGCTTATAGCCTACTAATTTGATGATTAGAAAAACCAGCACCAAGCTAAACAAACCAATGTATACCCATTGCGCGATTGGCCCTTTAAATAATGTTTTATAAGCTTGAAACCCGTAAAAGGAAAAAACTATGTATAAAATTGATAAGATAACTGCAACACGAAGCATACTTTTTTTTACAAATGTATTTCTTTCAGCAACTCAAAGGCAGGTTTTGAGGTTTATTTAACTGCTCTAACTATTTTTTGAATTGTTTCAAAGTGCGAAATTGGCAAGAAATCATCAGATAACATATTCGCAGAATTCATTCCCACCATCGGATTCTCTTGTAGTTTTTGTTGCATTTGAACGGCAGAAAAATGTATTGCCTTAAAGCCTTTCTCTTTAAACATATGGGCGGTTTCGCTATTTATACCAGAGCCAGGCATTACAATAATATTTGAAGAACTTTCATTTAATTCAGAAAGTAAATCAATACCATCAAGGGCTTTCTTTTGTTGCCCAGAAGTTAGAATAGTATCCACTCCAATATCCTCAAGTATTTCTAATGTCTCCTTCGGATGTTTTACCCAATCAAATGCGCGATGAAAAGTAAAATGCAAACCTTTAGCGGCATCGACCAATTCCTTTGTACGATCAACATCTAAAGTAAAATCAGATTGTAGCACGCCAGCAACGACACCTTGAAAGCCTAGCTCTTTACAAACCGCTATGTTTGTTTTTATAATTTCGAATTCATCATCAGAATAGGTGAAATCACCACTTCTTGGTCGTATTAAAACATGTACTGGAATAGTTATCTTCTCTCTCACCGCTTTCAAAAGTCCATAAGAAGGGGTTATTCCACCAACGGCCAGCTCAGAACATAGCTCTATTCTATCTGCCCCAGCCTTTTCCGCGTTAATGGCAGATTGCAATGAATTTGAACAAACTTCTACTAGCATTTTCCTTATATTTAGTGGTCTAAAATTAAACAACCCAAACCAATGTCAAGAAGAAACTTCCTTAAAAATTCAAGTGTTGCAGCCGCAGGATTAATATCAGCTCCATTAATTGCTTCTTGCAAAACTGAAACAGAGACCAATACAGCCGCATCAGAAAAGACAAACCCAATAAGACCGATAGCAATTTGCACCTGGAATTTTGAAAATGCAACAGCAAAAGCATGGGAAGTATTAAAAGTCGGCGGAAGTTCTTTAGATGCTGTTCAACAAGGAGCCATGATTGAAGAAGCTGATGTCAATAATCAAACGGTTGGTGTTGGCGGACGACCTGATCGCGATGGCAATGTGACTTTAGATGCTTGCATTATGGATAAGGATGGTAACTGCGGCGCAGTTTTAGCCATTCAAAATATTGCTAGTCCGGTTTCGGTTGCGCGCAAGGTGATGGAAGATACACCACATGTTATGTTAGCGGGAAAAGGTGCTGAAAAATTCGCCTATGAAAAAGGTTTTGAAAAAGTAGATCTGCTTACCGAAAAATCAAAACAAGAATGGATCGAATGGAAAAAAACTTCTGAATATAAGCCCATTATCAATATTGAAAACCATGATACCATCGGAATTCTTGCCATTGATAAAGATGGTGATATTTCAGGTGCCTGTACCACTAGTGGCATGGGTTATAAATATGCTGGTCGCGTAGGCGACTCCCCTATTATTGGCGCTGGATTATTTGTAGATAACGAAATAGGGGCAGCTACCGCCACAGGCGTTGGCGAAGAAGTTGTTCGTACTGTAGGTAGTTTTCTTATTGTCGAATTGATGCGACAGGGAAAATCACCTCAAGAAGCTTGTGAGGAAGGCGTTAAACGAATTATGGCTAAAAACGAAGGTCGAAACGACTTTCAAATTGGGTTTATTGCGATTAACAAAAAAGGTGAAACTGGCGGATATTGTATTCAACCTGGATTTACGTATCGCACCTATTCTGAGGATGGGCATGTGAACAATCCAACGGAGAGTTTTATAAAAGCATAATTCGAAAATTTCATGGAAAACATTCAAGAATCAACAACACGAAGCTGGCTTCAAAGACTAAAAGAAGAAAGTTGGGAAGCTGAATTACTAGTATCAGCTGTTGCTATTTTTGCGATTCTAAAATCATTTGCAGCTTTAGATTGGTTAATTTTTACATTTATTGATAACCTCAACCCAAGTCAATATGACATAGGATATATGATTCTGGTTTTTGGATATCTAGCTATTGGTATTTTATGTGCAATGTTCGCTATTCATTTTGCTTTTAGAGCATATTGGATTGGGCTAGTCGGACTAAATTCTGTATTTCCTGATTACGGATTAGAAGATAGTGCTTACTCTCCCATTTACACTAAAAAAATCTTAAACGCACTACCTATGATCAATGATAGTATTGCTAAAATAGATGAACTCTGTAGTGTTATTTTCTCAGCGGCTTTTGCCTTTATGATGATCTATTTGTATGCCACCATAACAGCCAGTCTGTATCTTATACTTTTTAACATTTTGAGAGATTTTATTCCCACTTGGATACTCTTTGCGCCATTGGCTCTATTAGCCATATCCTTTGTGTTTGGTTTTTTGATATCTATTCCAGCCAACATGAAAAAATATCGTAACAATGAGAAAATTCAACATCTCTATTTTCTTTATGCTCGCTGGTCAATGCTACCACTATATGGTCCTTTTTACAAAAGCATAATGCAGATTACTATGCTATTTGGCTCGAATTTTAAAAAGAAAAAAGGATTGATCAAAATGGTCCTTTTGATGTTATTTATAGGCATACTATTTGGCGGCTCAAAATTAATTGGTTCAAATTACAGATATCTAATTAATAAAGATATCCAACCAGATAAGAGTAGAGTGTATGCCAATTATTACAGCACCAATAATAGTGATCTTAATTTTTTACTAGCTCCTGAAATACAAACCGAAATTATATCTGATAACACGCTTAAACTATTTGTTCCCATACTTGAACATGAAACCAGAATTATGGGTAAGTCATGTGAACTCGAAGGAAAGAAATTAAACACCCACAATTCTGAAAGACAAAATAGATGGAAAAAGAATCTAGACTGCTATGCGGCTAATGTATTCATAGAATTGGATGCAAAGCCGATTCAAATTGACTTTTTAAAAACGGACCATTATAATACGGAACAGTTTGGCCTTTCTGGCTTTGTGACAATAAAAGAACTTGCCGCCGGTACGCACCAATTAAAAATTGTAAAAAAAATATCATCAGATATGGAAAAAAGCTGGACGATACCTTTTTATTATTCTCCGCAATAAAAGACACTTCTAAAGTCTACTAAATAGAACGATACTTTTCAACAAACTTCGTACTTTTAAAAACTTTTGAAATTTTAAAAAAACACATCTAATTTCTTATTTCTAACTCCCAATAATGGCAGATCAAAAAAGACTTTTTTTACTCGATGCATTTGCATTAATATTTCGAGGATATTACGCACTTATAAAAAACCCAAGAATAAACTCTAAAGGCATGGACACCTCTGCCATTATGGGTTTCATGAATTCCCTTTTTGATGTTATCAAACGTGAAAAGCCTGATCATTTGGCTGTTTGTTTTGATAAAGGTGGAAGTCAAGAGCGTACCGAGTTGTTTCCTGAATACAAAGCAAATCGAAATGAAACCCCGGATGCTATTAAAATTGCCGTACCATACATTCAAGATATTCTGAGGGCAATGAAAATACCTGTAGTCGTAAAAGAAGGCTGGGAGGCCGATGACATTATTGGCACCCTTGCCAAACAAGCTGAAAAAGAAGACTATAAGGTTTTTATGGTGACGCCAGATAAAGATTTCGGACAGTTGGTTTCTGAAAATATATTCATGTATAAACCAGCTCGTATGGGCAACGGCATCGAGATATGGGGAATTCCTGAAATTCAAAAACGTTTCGGAGTTGAACGACCCGAACAAGTCATTGACTATTTGGGCATGATGGGTGATGCTAGTGATAACATACCTGGCTTACCTGGTGTTGGAGATAAAACTGCTCGAAAATTCATAGCAGATTATGGCTCGATGGAAGCGCTTTTAGCAAACACAGACAAGCTAAAAGGCAAGATGAAAGAGAAGGTTGAAGCTAATGGAGAACTTGGCTTACTTTCAAAACAGTTGGCTACTATCAACTTAAATGTTGACGTAACTTTTGATGCCGCAGATTATGAAATGTGTGATCCTGATAATGAAAAAGTTCAGACCATATTTGAAGAATTAGAGTTTCGAAGATTAAAAGATCAGTTCATTAAAATATTCTCAGGAGAAGTTGAAGAAGTAAAAACGGAGACTTCTACCCCAGCTGCTAAAAAAGTAAAACCGCAAGAAGCAGGTGGCGGTCAGTTCTCATTGTTTGGTGGAGACCCATCAGAAGCTGCTGGCACATTAGAGGACCATAATAGTAGAAAAACTATTGCAGATGTTGCTCATGTATATCAAAGTGTAGCACCAGGAATGGCAACGAAGTTGTTTCTTCAGAATTTAATGAAACAGACATCCGTTTGTTTTGACACGGAGACTACAGGACTTAATCCTTTGACTGCTGAATTGGTCGGGATTGCTTTTTCTTGGGAAGCTACAAAAGGCTTTTACATTCCTTTTCCAGAGGATAAAAATGAAGCCCAAGAAATCATTGAGCAATTACGCCCGTTCTTTGAATCGGAAGCCATTGAGAAAATTGGTCAGAATCTAAAATATGACATCAAAGTACTTCACAAATACAATGTAAAAGTTAAAGGAAAGTTTTTTGATACCATGTTAGCCCATTACCTCATAAACCCTGATATGCGGCATAATATGGATGTGCTTTCAGAGACTTATCTGAATTACACTCCGGTTTCTATAACCGAACTCATTGGTAAAAAAGGAAAGAATCAGCTTTCAATGCGTGACGTTCCGTTAGAAAAGCAAACTGAATATGCAGTTGAAGATGCCGATGTGACATTACAATTGGCACAACATTTTAGACCAGAACTAAAAGAAGCTAAAACGGAAGATTTATTTAATGATATTGAAATTCCCCTTTTGCATGTACTTGCAGACATGGAATTGGAAGGCATCAACTTAGATGAGCAATTTTTAAATTCCCTTTCTGAAGATTTGAATAACGATATCGCTTCCCTTGAAAAAAAGATTTACGAAGCAGCAGATCAAGAATTCAATATTGGCTCTCCAAAGCAATTAGGAGAAGTATTGTTTGATAAAATGAAGTTGGTAGATAAGCCTAAAAAGACTAAAACAGGGCAGTATTCAACAGCCGAAGATGTGCTATCCTATTTAGCCAAAGACCATGAAATCATTCAAAATGTATTAAACTACCGTGGACTTGCCAAATTAAAGAGCACCTATGTAGATGCACTTCCACTTCAGATAGAACCAGCAACTGGAAGAGTTCATACCGATTATATGCAAACGGTAGCAGCAACAGGAAGACTGAGCAGTAACAATCCGAACTTACAGAATATCCCCATTCGAACTGAAAGAGGAAGACAGGTACGTAAAGCATTTATTCCAAGAGATGAAAACCATACACTCTTGGCAGCAGATTATTCGCAAATAGAGCTACGAATTATTGCAGCCTTAAGTGAAGAGACTACCATGATTGAAGCTTTTAAAAACGGAGAAGACATTCATGCCTCAACAGCAGCTAGAGTTTTCAACGTTCCTTTAGATGAAGTAACCAGAGAGCAACGTAGTAATGCCAAAACCGTCAACTTCGGAATCATCTACGGTGTTTCTGCTTTCGGATTAAGCAATCAAACAGACCTTTCTCGATCAGAAGCCAAAGAATTGATTGAAACCTATTACGAGACCTACCCAAAGCTTAGAAGTTATATGAATGAGCAGGTGAATTTTGCCAGAGATAATGAGTATGTGCAAACCGTTTTAGGTAGACGCCGTTATCTGAAAAATATTAATGGAAATAACGCTATTGTTCGTGGTGCTGCAGAACGAAATGCCGTTAACGCACCTATACAAGGTAGTGCGGCTGATATCATCAAGATTGCAATGATTAATATTCATAAAATCTTATCAGACGAAAACTACACTTCAAAAATGCTTTTACAAGTGCATGATGAATTGGT
>CALLIG010000154.1 GCA_938009735.1 uncultured Flavobacteriaceae bacterium | reverse complement strand
ACCAAAAAAGCTACATCAGCATTAATTTCTGTATTTCACAAGGATGGATTAGAACCAATCGTTCGAAAATTTGACGAACTTGGAATCACTATTTATTCAACCGGAGGAACGGAGAAATTCATAAAAGATTTAGGTATCGCTGTTGTGCCAGTTGAAGATGTAACGAGCTACCCTTCTATTCTTGGTGGGCGTGTAAAAACATTGCATCCAAAGGTTTTTGGTGGTATATTAAATCGTCAAGATCACGAAGGCGATATTGCACAATTGGCAGAATTTGAAATCCCGCAACTAGATATTGTTATTGTTGATTTATATCCTTTTGAAAAAACAGTTGCAAGTGGAGCATCAGAACAAGATATTATTGAAAAAATTGATATAGGCGGAATTTCATTGATCCGAGCAGCGGCTAAAAACTTTAAAGATGTGCTTTGTGTTTCTTCTATGGAAGATTACGGAGAAGTTTTAGAATTAATTTCTTCTGGGAATGGAAGTACTACAATTGAAGACCGTAAGCGATTTGCAGCAAAGTCATTCAATGTTTCTTCACATTATGATACGGCTATTTTTAATTACTTTAATAAGAACCACGACTTAGCAGCACTAAAGGTGAGCGAAACTAATGGTAAGGTTTTAAGATATGGCGAGAACCCACATCAAAAAGGATTCTTCTTTGGCGATTTTGATGCAATGTTCTCTAAATTACATGGCAAAGAGCTTTCGTATAATAACCTTCTAGATGTTGATGCTGCTGTAAATTTGATGCTTGAATTCAAAAATGACGCACCAACATTTGCTATCCTAAAACATAACAATGCCTGCGGATTAGCACAAAGAGATGAATTACATACAGCATATGTAGATGCTCTTGCAGGTGATCCTGTTTCTGCTTTTGGTGGCGTTTTAATTAGCAATAAAGAAATTGATAAGGCAACTGCCGAAGAAATTCATAAATTATTCTGCGAGGTGGTGATAGCGCCTAGCTATGCAGCTGATGCTTTAGAGATTTTAAAAGGAAAGAAAAACCGCATCATTTTAATTCAGAATGAAGTGGAAATGCCTGATATGATTGTTAGAACATGTCTAAACGGAATGTTATTACAAGAAAAGGATTATAAAACTGATGCCGTTGCAGATTTAAAAACGGCAACAACAAAAGCGCCAACACAAGAAGAAATTGATGATCTTATTTTCGCTTCGAAATTATGTAAGCACACCAAATCAAATACGATCGTAATTGCTAAAAACAAGCAATTGTGTGCAAGTGGAACTGGTCAAACATCTCGTGTTGATGCTTTAAACCAAGCAATTCATAAAGCCAAATCTTTCAATTTTGATCTTGAAGGAGCAGTTATGGCTAGTGATGCATTCTTTCCATTTCCTGATTGTGTCGAAATTGCTCATAAAAGTGGAATTTCAACGGTTATACAACCTGGTGGCTCAATAAAAGATCAATTAAGCATTGATTATTGTAATGAAAACGGGGTTGCAATGGTTATGACGGGCACTCGACATTTCAAACATTAAAGGCAATTATATTCGAATTTTTGGAACGCTAGGCTTCAAGTCTTGCTACTTTGGTGACATGATACTATAAATTCACAACATAAAGCACGAAATAGTAGCTTATTTTACTACTTTTGTCGATGAAATGCACCCCACGCATACATGTAACATAACCAAACGAATTAACAATGGGATTTTTTGATTTCTTAACTGAGGAAATCGCAATCGATTTAGGTACTGCGAATACTCTAATTATCCACAATGACAAAGTAGTTGTAGATAGTCCGTCTATAGTTGCTAGAGATCGTATTTCTGGTAAAATTATTGCAGTTGGCAAAGAGGCCAATATGATGCAAGGTAAAACTCATGAAAACATAAAAACGATTCGCCCTCTAAAAGATGGTGTAATTGCAGATTTTGATGCATCTGAAAAGATGATCAATATGTTTATCAAGAATATTCCAGCTTTAAAGAAAAAATGGTTCCCACCTGCTTTGAGAATGGTTATTTGTATTCCTTCAGGTATTACTGAAGTTGAAATGCGCGCTGTAAAAGAATCCGCGGAACGTGTTAACGGAAAAGAAGTATATCTTATTCATGAACCAATGGCAGCAGCAATTGGTATCGGATTAGATATTATGCAGCCTAAAGGAAATATGATTGTTGATATAGGTGGTGGTACAACAGAGATCGCTGTAATAGCATTAGGAGGAATTGTATGTGACAAGTCTGTAAAAATTGCAGGTGATGTTTTCACAAATGATATCATCTACTACATGCGTACACAACACAACTTATATGTTGGTGAAAGTACTGCAGAGAATATAAAAATAGAAATTGGTTCGGCAACTGAAGATTTACAAACTCCACCTGATGAGAAATCAGTTCAAGGGCGTGACTTACTTACTGGAAAACCGAAACAAGTACAAATATCTTATCGTGAAATTGCAAAGGCTTTAGACAAATCTATTCTTCGAGTCGAAGATGCGGTTATGGAAACCTTATCGCAAACTCCGCCAGAATTGGCTGCTGATATTTACAATACTGGTATCTACCTTGCTGGTGGTGGTTCAATGCTTCGTGGATTGGACAGAAGACTATCTCAAAAAACTGATTTGCCAGTTTATATCGCCGAAGACCCATTAAGAGCAGTAGTTAGAGGTACTGGTATTGCTTTGAAAAACTTAGACCGATACAAAAGTATCTTGATTAAATAAGAACTTTACATCAGGTTTATTTGTCCTACTTTTCTAATGGCCTATTACGCATTTAAGGCCACATAAAACTAAAAGTGCATGCAGCAGATTATCAACTTTATATTAAGATATAAGAATTTCCTTCTGTATATCTTTTTGATGATGGTCGCCATTGGTTTTACGATTCAATCACATTCGTATCATCAGTCTACTTTTTTTAATTCGTCAAGCTGGATTACGGGTAACATCTACGAAACTTCATTTGATATCACCTCATATTTTGATTTACGAAAAGAGAATAATAAGCTAGTAAATGAGAACCAAAGGCTGCGATTGCTACTATTTAATAAGAAAGATACTTTAGCGACAGAGTTAGATTCTACAAAGATGAGCTATACCATTTCATCAGGTCAAGTGATTAAAAATAGCTATGCCAACCAACGTAATTACATCACCATAAATAAAGGTGAAAAAGACAGCATAAAACCTGATATGGGTGTAATAACCTCAGATGGTATTTTAGGTATCGTAGAAAATGTTTCAGGTAATAACGCTACTGTACAAAGTATTTTGAATGACAGATCAAATATCAATGCTAAGTTAAAAAACACGAACCACTTTGGCTCGCTAGTTTGGAATGCCGAAACATATAACACGGTTCAATTAATAGATATTCCTCGATTAGTACCATTGGTTGTTGGAGATACTATTGTGACGGGAGCGATGAGTAGTATTTTTCCAGAAAACATTCCAATTGGAACTATAAAGCAATTTGATTTAGACAAAGCAAAAAGCTTTTGGCGCATTGAAGTTTCACTTTTTAATGACATGACAAACATTAAGAATGTTTATATAGTATATAATACGAACCGTGAAGAGGTGCTAGAATTACAAGAAAAAACCGATTCGAATGATTAGTAATTCCTATTTCATAAATGTTATTCGATTTGCACTATTGGTATTAGTGCAAGTATTGGTATTCAATAGACTTAACTTCTTTGGTTTTATAAACCCAATGGTTTACATATTATTTCTTTATTGGTATCCTATAAAACAAAATAGAGCGGCCTTTATAGGGCTTAGTTTTTTATTAGGGCTATCGATTGATTTCTTTTCAGACACCATGGCGATCAACGCAGCATCTACAGTAACAATTGCCTATTTAAGGCCTGCAATTATGCGCTTTGTATTTGGTGTAAATTTAGAATTTCAAAGCTTTAAATTAGGTAACGCTACTTATGTGCAACAATTCACATTTTTAGCGTTATTAATAGTAGTGCATCACTTTGTTTTCTTTGCGTTAGAAATATTTAGTTTTGCCAATATGCTTTTAATTTTGAAAAAAGTGCTTTCCATTAGCTTAGCATCTTTGTTACTTTGTTTACTATTTAGTTCACTTTTTAGTGTTAGAAAAGAATAATGAAAAAAATTCTACTTTCTTCAATTATCATTCTTATCGGGATAACTTTTATTGGCAGATTATCATATTTGCAAATATTTAGTTTTTCTCCTGATCAAGTAATGGAAGATCCTGCGATTAAAGCTATTTATGATTACCCTGAACGGGGATATATTTTCGATCGTTATGGTAAATTATTAGTTGGTAATGATCCTGCATATGATGTCATGGTTATACCAAGAGAAGTAAAGGAACTAGACACTTTAGAGTTCTGTAGTCTTCTTGACATGAAGAAAGAGAACTTTGTCAAAAAACTAAAAAGAGCCCGTATATATTCCCCTCGATTACCTTCAGTTATAGTGCATCAACTTTCAAAAGAAGATTACGCACGCTTACAAGAAAAAATGCGAAGGTTTCCAGGTTTCTATATTCAAAAGAGATCACTTCGTTATTATGACACTAATTCTGCTGCCAATGTTCTTGGGTATATTAGTGAAGTAAATGAGCGTGATTTGTCTAAAAATCCGAAGTATGTACAAGGTGAATTGACAGGTAGAACGGGAGTAGAAAAGGTCTACGAAGACACTTTACGCGGCAGCAAAGGAATACAATACATTCAGAAAGATCGCTTTAATCGAGATATCGGGAAATACAAAGACGGAATTCTCGATGTAGAACCCGAACAAGGAAAAGAAATTACAATTACCATTGACAAAGAACTTCAAGAATATGGAGAACTTTTAATGCAAGGTAAATGGGGTGGCATTGTTGCCCTTGAACCTTCTACAGGTGAAATATTAACAATGATATCTGGGCCAACGTATGACCCGTCTCTTTTGGTTGGTAGAAAAAGATCAAAGAACTATAGCAAGCTTCACTATGATTCTATTTCAAAACCCACCTTTGACAGATCGATTTCGTTTGAAAAGAGTCCTGGTTCTCCGTTTAAAGCAATTAACGCGCTAATAGCACTACAAGAAGGTGCAATCACACCTTCAACTTCAATCACATGCCATCATGGTTTTTATATTGGAAGAAGTAAAAAAGGTTGTCATTGTGGAGGCGGAACAAGATACTTAAATAACGGTATTTACAAATCTTGCAATGCCTATTTCGTTGGCGTGTATAAAAAAATATTTGAACAGTTTCCTTCAAACGCTGAAGCAATGGATGCTTGGGAAAAACATGTCCGAAGCTTTGGACTAGGCGGTTATTTAGGCTCAGATCTTCATACCGGGAGACGAGGTACTGTACCAAATACTAAAATGTACAACAAATGGTATGGCGAAGGTGACAAGAGATGGTCTGCAATTACCACTTATTCAAATGCTATTGGACAGGGTGAAGTTAATGTGACTCCAATTCAATTAGCAAACATGACGGCAGCAATCGCCAATCGCGGACACTTCTATACGCCTCATATTTTAAAGAAAATTGAAGGCAAAGACATTAGTAACCCCGAATTTACTAAAGCAAAATACACAACTATAGACAAAAAACATTTTGAGCCTGTAATACGAGGTATGGTTGATGTTTATAAAAAAGGGACTGCTCAATATGTTCAAATTCCAGATATTGAAATTGCTGGCAAAACAGGAACTGTAGAAAATTTTATGATGATCGATACGGTAAGGACTCAACTAACTGATAATTCAGTTTTCGTGGCTTTTGCACCAGCTGACAATCCTAAAATTGCAATTGCTGTTTACATTCAAAATGGGTATTATGGAGGTCGTTATGCAGGTCATATTGCATCTTTACTAATCGAAAAATATTTAAAACGTGAGATCACTCGTAAAGATCTTGAAAAGGTTATGTTATCTACAACATTAGAATCTGAATATGCTAAGCCATATAGCGGAGAACCTTTTAAAATTAATGAATATAATTGGAGGACTAATCATGCCATTAAGCCAGCTACAGAAGGTAGTTTAAATAATTAAACATGGCGGGCAAAAGCATACTCAAAAGAATCGACTGGCTTACCGTATTTATATACCTAGCGCTACTTACTATTGGCTGGGTAAATATTTATTCAAGTACTTTTTCGGAAACTGATGTTTCGATTTTTGATTTTGG
>CALLIG010000153.1 GCA_938009735.1 uncultured Flavobacteriaceae bacterium | reverse complement strand
GAATACATAATGAACTAAAATCAGTATTGATGAAAATAGGAATGAACATGTTGCTTTGGACAAATCATGTCACCGAGGAACACTATGACATCGTAGACGATCTAAAGAAAACAGGTTACGACGGTATTGAACTCTATATGGGCGAAGGTGATGTAGCTCACTATACAAAACTTGGGAATCATTTTGCGGACCTTGAATTAGGTGTAACGACCGTTACAGGTCTTGCTCCTGAGGAAAATATTTCAAGTGAAGACTCAACTATTCAACAAGCAGGCCTTGACCGATTAAAATGGGCCATTGATAATGCACAAGCTTTGGGCGCTGATAATATTTGTGGGCCTATTCACTCTAGTTTTGCATATTTCACTAGACAACCTCCTACCCAAGATGAACGCAAACGAAGTGCTGAAATATTACGAAAAGCAGCTGAATATGCTGCTCAAGCGAATGTCATGCTTTGCCCTGAAGCTCTAAATCGTTTTGAATGTTATTTATACAATACCATGGCCGATTTGAAAACTTTAGTTGAAGCGGTTGACCATCCAAACTTAGGTGCTATGTATGATACACATCATAGCAATATTGAAGAAAAAAATCAAGCGAATGCTTTGAGAACAATCGCTCCTGTTTTAAAGCACATTCACATTAGCGAAAATGATCGTGGTACACCAGGAAGTGGACAAGTACAATGGGATGATGTTTTCCCAACCATAAAAGAAATTGGTTATGATGGTTGGTTGACGATTGAAGCTTTTAGTACTATTATTCCAGAGTTTGCTAATGCTATTAATGTCTGGAGAGATTATTCACCTTCAAAAGAAATTTATACCGAAGGTTTAAAATTTATAAAAAAAGGAATAGGAGCTTAAAGTTAGAAGTATAAGATAAAAGGTGCGAATTACAAAAATTTAAAAATGAAAAAGATCTATTTGATGTTGCTATGTTGCTTTACATTAATAGCTTGTAAAGAACAGAAAAACGAAAAAAAAGAAGTTGTAGCTGAAGTTGAAACTCCCACAAAATGGGTTGTATTCGAGGGTAATGATTTTAATGCAAAACATATTGTTTTAGTTTCAGGAGATGAAGAATACCGCTCTGAAGAAGCACTACCGCAACTAGCCAAAATACTATCAAAACATCACGGATTTAAGTGTACCGTTCTGTTTGCTCAAAATCCTGATAATCCTGGAATCGTTGATGCAAATTTTGTCAAAAATATTCCAGGATTGGAAGCTTTAGATTCAGCAGATATGATGGTGCTTTTTACTCGTTTTAGAGCCTTGCCAGATTCACAGATGCAACATATTGAAAGCTATTTGAAAGTTGGAAAACCCTTAATAGCATTACGAACAGCAACGCATGCTTTTAATTTTGGTAAAGATTCTACCAGCTCATTCACAAATTACAGCAATGGTTATTCGGGAGAGAAAACCGAATGGAAAGATGGATTTGGTCGATTGGTTCTAGGTGAAAAATGGCATACTCACCATGGGCATCACAAACATCAAAGCACACGAGGTATAATAGCAGAAGGTGCAGAAACCCACTCAATTACAAACGGAATTGAAAGTGGAAGTATTTGGGGTCCAACTGATGTTTATGGGGTTCGATTGCCTTTGCCAGATGATAGCCAACCCATAGTTCTCGGACAAGTAATTAATAGAAAAGGTGAATTCGATGAGAATGATTTGTTCTTTGGAATGCGACCAACGGATGATGAAATCGCAACCGAGAATAATAACGGACTGAATGTAAAAAATGTTTTAATGCCTATTGCATGGACGAAAAGTTATCAAATTCCTGGAGGTAAAAAAGGAAGAGCCTTTACCTCAACTATTGGTGCAGCAAGCGATATGATGAATGAAAGCGTTCGAAGGTTATTGGTAAATGGTATTTTTTGGACCATGGATACTGCAGTTCCTGAAAAAGCAAATGTTGAATTAGTTGGCGCATATAATCCTTCAGCTTATGGCTTTAAGGATGATTCTTATTGGACAAAAAAGCAAATGAAGATTACGGAGTTAGCTTCCATGAAAAACTAACCTATTAAGAAGCTGAATTCAAAAGTGATATCTAATTATTAGTCACTTTCAAAACCTCCAACATTTTATTGAAGAGCAGGTTGTTTTCATAAACCCCTTGAAAATTATTCGATTGCGGACCGTAAGCGAATACTGGAACCATCATTCCGGTGTGGTCATGTGTTGTGAAATCGCCTTCGATTTCATTTGCTGAAGCTTTTCCTTGAGGTATTGTCAAACCACCAGTTTCGTGATCAGCAGTTATAATTACCAATGTATTTTCATGAGCGTCTGCATACTTTAAGGCTTCCGATACAGCCTTATCAAAAGCAATTCCTTCTCTTAATACTCCGTCAATTTGATTCTCATGCCCGTATGAATCTATTTTCGCTCCTTCTACCATCAAAAAGAAAGGTTTGTTTTTACTTTTAATAAAATCGAGGGTGTTCTTCAGGGCTTCAGATAAAGGAGCAGGACTCTTATCTCCAGCAGAGTTAATAGGAAAAAGATAACTGATCTTCTCTTCGTCACTTATCGAAATATCAGATATCACACTTAACATTTCAAAATCTCCAATAGTACTTTCACCAATTGAAAATTCATCGGCTTTACTTACAATTACTGATAATTTGCTTTTCAACAAATCAGCTATAATTGCTTCAGTCAATCCACGATCTTTTTGATGTGCATAAAATGCAGAAGGGGTTGCTCCGGTTATTTGATCAGAAGTTACAACTCCAGTTAAAAAACCTTTTTCAGAAATAATTTCGATGATATTTTTTAAGGCATTTCCTTCTGCATCGACTCCTATAGCTCTATTTGGAACCTTAGCCCCTGTTGAAATTGCAGTACCAGCTGCTGCTGAATCTGTTGTAAAATCGTCACTTGACTGGGTTTTCAAAAATCCGATATTCTTGAGTTGTGTTAGAGATAGTTCCCCATTATTTGCTAACGCTGTGGCTGAAATTTGTGCAAGTCCGTTGCCATCACCAATTAATAAAATGATGTTTTCAACTTTATTATTATTTCCATCCGAAGAAAAGGATGGACGATATACTTCAGAAAATGTTTTGTTTTGATACTCTCGTTGTGATAAAGTACTCACGTACTGAATACATTCGAAAGGTTGATCTGTATTTATATAATCCACTCCTAGATGTACAAAAGTCTTCCATGCTGTTTTTGAATCAGGCGTCGCCCAAAATCGAAAAGGCTTTTCAAAAGAATGTGCCAATTTAATTACTGAATCGACTTTTTTAATGTCTTCAGCAGTCAATCTTCCTTTTCCGTTCCAGTCAGAAAACTGTTTAAAACTTAAACTGATTAAAGCTATTTTTTTAAGGATGGACGGGTCTGTTATTAATTCCAAACTTTGATAATCAAAAAAGATGAAGTCCGGGTAATTTAAATATTCCGAAGGCTTTGGTCGTTTACCCGAAATGACAATTGAGATTGAATCATTTGTTCTTATTTCAGGATAGTTTTTTAAAATTTTTATTAACGCGTCAAGAGTTGCATAAGGTTTTGATTTGACATCTACGAGCAGTTGAAATTGCATTGAGGTCTTCGATTCAAGTGCTAAAAATCTTTGTAAAGGCTTAAGGTATAATTTCTCAAAACTACGTTCAGTTTCAATTTCTTCTTTAGTATGGGCTACGTACAAAGCATCGTCTACCAAAAAAACATCAGCCTCAACAGATGTTGCGCCGGCGGAGATGGCTTTCCAAAAAGGAACGTTTTGTAAATAGTCATTATGTGAATGAACACGAAAATCTTGATTGTTTTGAGCTCCTAAAAAACTGGTGAACAATAAGAAAATAAGTGCTGATTTTTTCATGAATGTTTGATAAGAAGTTAGAAGCCAAAATCTCAAAGAGATTAGTCACTTCCTAAATTATGAATTGTACTTTGAACTGTTCCTTGCAATGGTAAATGATTTGTATTTAAAATGTCATATGAAATTGTCATTGCGTCTACTGGTTGAATATCCTTTAAAAATAGCTTTACAGTATTACCATCTTTTTGAATTTCGACCTTAGTGATCGGCAATGTCTGCATATTATAGCGATCAGAACCGTATTTTTTACTTCGTTTTAAATTCCATGTTTTAACGACATAACTATTAATGTCTGTAGCTTTTTGAGAGTCTAACTTCGAATCGAATTGCAGAGTGATTCCGGAAGTTGTTGTTTTTAAACCGACTGGAGTAGTAATTGGTTTTCCAGTATAACGAATTCGATACATTCCTCCACCTCTGAGCATTTGATTGGTACCCCAAGCGGACATACCACAAGCATATAAATGTCCATCACCAGGATTGAATCTTCCACGCATTACTCCTGTTAAAAATTTGATCCCTGGTAAGTCGATAATACCTCCTTGCATTTGTCCTTTCACCTTTTCATTCAAGACTAATTGAATTTTTCCAAAGCCATAAGAAAAACTTAAAAGACTTCCGTTTAATGGACCCCATTTTTCACTATCTACCCAAAGGAGCTCAGAAGGCGAACGATCGAAATCCATATCTAACCAAACCATCGGTTGTTCCATGGCAACTCTCGTGCTGTCTTTTGGCGGGTTATATCCCCACATATTTCCATAAAATTTTCCTTTGCCATCAACCCAATTGATTCGGTTCATGGGGTTCCAATAGCCTTGTTGATCTGTAACCAGAAAACTGCCATCCGGATTTATACAAACTCCATTCGCCGCTCTAAAACCCGTCGCAATGATGTCAGTTTTAAAACCATCTTTGCTAACTTTCAATAAGGTGCCGTGTTGCGGAATCAATGCTTCACGAGCATGACGCCCACTTTTTGCATAATACAGATTCCCCTCTTTATCAGCTTGAAGGCCCATTGCAAATTCATGAAAATGATCTGTCACTTGATGATCGTGATTGAAACTTTCATAAAAATCGGTTTCCATATCCCCATTAAAATCACGTAACAATACCAACTGATCGCGGCAAATCACATAAATTTTCTCATCTAAAACTTTAATCCCTAAAGGTTGAAAAAGACCAGAGGCGATACGTTGCCAAGAAAGTTCGCCTGAATCATTCGTTACTCCCGTAATAAGCCATATATCACCATCCGTAGTACAAGCCACCGCTTTATTTGAATCATTCATAAAATCGACACCACTCAACTTCATTCTTGAATACCAAGGGTTCTCAAAAGGAGGTGTCAATAAATCAACAGCAAAAGCTCCTTCACCAGAGCCTTTAGTGATGTAGCTTTTTAGAATTTCAGGATAATGAGGCGAACCTGTTTCTGAAGTATATTTCTTAAGTGCTTCTGGCGCTATTTTCGCTGTTTCTAGGTTTAGATAATCCTCAACTGCAGTATCTGCGATATACAGTTTTACATTGACTGCTTTCGCCTTTTCAACGTTTAGCATAACAAAGCCATCTTCATTTGACAAACTAGCTCCAAAGCCAATAATTTGCACGTTGAGGTTCTCAGGTGCCACTTTCATTTTCAATAGTGAACCAGACGAACTAATATCAAGTGTTCTGGTAAAAACGGTGTCTTTACCATGGTACTCAACGCCTAGTTTTTCTAGAACATTCGCTTTACCAACAGCATAAGAAATAATGACTTCATCTTCATAATGATAAAGTCCTTTGTAATTCGCCCATTTCTTTGGCAGCGGCCCGAAAGCACGACCATCTCTTGCTCGAAATCTAGGGTCTTCAAAAGAACCTGTTTCTGGATTCGCCCAACCGGGACCAACGGGAGTTTCAAAATGAAGTTTTCCAATCGTTCTTGGGTAGGTTTCGTGTTTGTCATTTAGTAGAATTCCATTCCAATCTATAAAACCATTACCTGTCCATCCGCCAGCAATTCGCATCAAATCATGATCAAACATCATCCAAGCTTTCCCTTTTGAAACACCCCCTTCACCCTTATCTAAACGGACAGCAATACCTTTGTAGGCAAAGTTATTTTTAAGATAATTCTCATCTGGAAATGGTGATGGACCGGGTGAATGATATCTTTCAATGCCTGTCTTTTCATCAACAAGTTCGTAGGTGTTAATGAAAAAATTACCGTAGTTCATGTCAGCCCAAGGTTGATACGGTTTTGTTTCTGGTCCACGAGAGTTTCCATTAGGTAAGCCATCAAGATATCCTGGGGTACTAGCAATGAAATCTTCTTTCTCCCTGTCTTTTATATATTTATGCCTGACATAAGAAATAACATCATATTTTTCTTGTGGCGTCAAAACTGGTTGCGGAGGCATAGAACCAAAGCCTCGACTTATGGTTTGATACATTGAAAAGGCATCGCTACCAGCTTTCAAATCTTGCTGCCAAAACTTTGTAGAAAGAGGAATAGATCCTTCAATTTCCTCATTTCCATGGCAATTAATACAATTTGAACTATAAATACGTTCGCCACGCTTATAACCCTCACGGTCGGCATCTGAAATGATGCCTGCATGGTCAATATCACTTTCTAATTCTGCTAAATCATCTTTTGAAAGTATGTAGGTGATTTGAGAACGGTCAATACTAATTGGTACTGTGGATTGCCTTATTGCTCTAATTGTAAATTCTTCCTCTTCTAATTTGATTATTCCTGAAAAAGCACTCTGTTCAAAGAAACCATTCAAATGAGCTGGTTTTCCATAAAGCGTAAAATCACCATCTAGTTGTTCAGCTGTAATATCAATATTTTCAAAAGTAAACGTGCCTTCATCTATAGAAACTAGAGAAAGCTCTCGAGCACTATTTGAATCATTAAATCGCATTATTCCTTGAGACTGATAATCTCCAAAATCAATTTCATAGTCCCAAACATCTTGTTGACTGGCTTGTTTACAACTGCTTAATAGCAACACCAAACAGCACAAACTTGAAATGATTTTTAGATAAATTTTCATTTTTAGAATATTGATTGCTTTAGGAGATTTCCTTCAACTAAAGTTACTTTAAATTTTCCTGACGCATCAGACCTTCTTGTGCAACAGATGCAATTAAAGTCCCATTCTTATTGAACACACTACCTCTTGCAAATCCTCTAGCGTTTGAAGCACTTGGGCTATCCATTGCATAAAGCAGCCAATCATCAAAATCAATTTCACGATGAAACCAAATAGCATGATCTAAACTTGCATAAAAAGTATTGCCTTTATTTAACGCTTCTCGATGCGGCAAAGTGGCTGTCGTCAACAGATTATAATCTGACATATAGGCTAATATTTGTTGTCGCATTGGCAACTCAGCCTCAAAAGGCTCTGTTGTTTTTACCCAAATATTATTATATGGACTCCCATTTTTTGATAACTTTCTTACAATTCTATCTACCGTTTTAAAACTAAATACTTCAGGCAAAACCATTTTAAGTCGTTGGTAAATTTTAGGATCTAGTTCTTTCAAAGCTTCAATCTGTTCTAGACTTGTTGAAAGATTTTCAGGCGATACAATGTTAGGCATTGATATCTGATGATCTGCCCCTTCTTGTTTCAATTGAAATGATGCCGCCATGTTAAAAATAGCCCGACCGTTCTGTTTGGCAACGACTCGACGTGTTGTAAAACTTCCACCATTTCGTATTGTATCTACTTCATATGTAATTGGGTAATCAAGATTCCCTCCTAAAATAAAATAGCCATGCATGGAGTGTGCAATTCTATCTTCAGGTACAGTTCTATATGCCGCATGTAACGATTGTGCCAATACCTGACCTCCAAAGACTCGACCCCATGGTGCTAGATAATTTTGACCAATAAAAATTTGATCATCCAGTTGCTCTAGCGTCAACAATTCAATAAGTTCTTTTATGGTTTTCATAGGAAGTATTCAATAGATTGAAATCAAAAATACGGTTAAAAATTCCATGTAATCGGCATTAGGTAATACTGAATTCAGAATATAATAGGATGCGGTTCTCTATTGAATTTTACTTAAGTTCGAGCGGTTGTATTTCTTTTACTTCAGTTCCATGAATGGCTTCATAAGCAACAACCATCTCTTCCAGTTTTTCAGGGTTACTTTCCGCCAAATTGTTTTGTTGCCCAATGTCTGATTTTAAATTGTACAACTGATAATTAGATGCGTTCGCCAATTCGATATTTACATATTTATTTGTAGCAGGACCTTTGTAAGGAGGAATCATCGCCCAATCTCCTTTTCTAAATGCAGTTCTTGAGGTGGCTTCAATTACCATTTCTTCTCTTCCTGTAATACTCTCTCCTAATAATACATTTAGTAGCTCTTTACTGTCATCCGTATTTTCATCGCTATCGACCAAAGCTGCAAGTGAAGAAAATAAATCTAATTGAGAAACCATAGCGTTTGAAACCCCAGGTTTTATTTTTCCTTTCCAGTAGGCTACAAAGGGCACCTTTGTTCCAGCCTCAAAGAGACTGTACTTTCCACCTCGTAATTTTCCTGCAGGTTTATGGTTGCCTAGTTTTTCTACTGAATTATCATAATAACCATCATTGACAACTGGCCCATTGTCACTTGAGAATACGATTAAAGTATTTTCTAATAGTCCTTCTTCTTCTAGGGTCTTAATAAACTCCCCAATCATCCAATCTGCTTCAACGATAACATCGCCTCTAGGTCCCATTCCCGAAGAACCTACAAATCTTGCATGTGGTGTACGCGGAACATGAGGCTGTTGCAAAGCATAATACAAAAAGAAAGGTTGAGCTTTGTGCTTTTTGACATAGGCCTGCGCATCCGCTAAAAAGTAGTCCGCCATATCTTCATCAATCCATTTAGCGGCTTCACCACCTTTCATGAATCCGATTCGAGGTATTCCGTTTACAATGCTGTTATTGTGTCCATGATGCCATTTCATTTTTAGCATCTCAGGATTGTTCAATCCTGTTGGTTCACCATCAAAATTCTCTTGGTAGTTTATTTCGATCGGGTCGTTTGGATCAAGATTTACTACATGACCATTCTCAATATACACCGTTGGAACTCTATCTTGGGTTGCAGCTAAAATATGACTGTAATCGAAACCAACTTCATTTGGTCCGGGAGTAATTCTCTGGTTCCAATTTACATTACCGCTTCCTAATCCTAAATGCCATTTGCCCACAATTCCCGTATGATACCCTTGTTTTTTAAGCATTTTAGGAATCGTAGTTTGAGCGGTATCAATGATTAATGGAGCAGTCCCCGGTAGTATTTTTGCATTTTTATTCCGCCACGGATAAATGCCAGTAAGTAATGCATAACGACTTGGTGTACAGGTTGCGGAAGAAGCATATCCGTTCGTGAATCTCATTCCGCCATTAGCTAGTTTATCAAGATTCGGGGTTTTCAATTCCGTAGCTCCGTAAGCACCCATTTCTCCATATCCTAAGTCATCCGCATAAATAATAATAATATTTGGTTTCGTTTTATCTTCGGATATTTCAACGTTTTTACTTTCTTCTTTACAAGACGCAACAGGAATTAGTAGGATTAGGCAAAACAGGAATTTAAACTTGATATTTTTTTTCATTTTCTGTACTTAAGATTAATTTTATCTGACCACTCTACCGGATGCATTTCCACTCATAAGTCGCTCAACTTCAGCTCTTGTCGAATAATTAAAATCTCCTTTTATAGAATGCTTCAAGCATGACGCTGCAATGGCGTAATTAAGCGCGGTTTGAGAATTACTTAATTCGGGTGTGATGGAAGCAAATATTAATCCGCCTGCAAAAGAATCACCGCCACCCACGCGATCAACGATGTTTTTTATTTGATACGGATTGTAATTTCCTTTTTCATCTAATGGGGCAAAAAACGGAGTGTTAGATACAGCATCAAAAAGCATAGCACCCCAATTGTTATGACTTGCTGAAATGCTTTCGCGCAATGTAATTGCCACCTTTTGCACGTTAGGAAATTGCTGCACCACTTGACGCGCAACATCAGGATACCTCGAAGTATCTAAATCTCCTGAATGCACATCGGTTTTTCCAGCTTGAATTCCTAACACATCATGACAGTCTTCCTCATTACCAATAACTACGTCAATAAAAGGTAAAATCTCACGCATGGTTTTTTGGGCCAACATCTTAGAAGAAAAGTTCGCATCCCAGTTCCAAAGTTTTCCTCTAAAATTTAAATCTATAGAAACTGTAATTCCAGCTTCTTTTGCCTTTTGGGCTGCTACCAAGGTTGCTTCAGCTGCTATTTTTGAAAGCGCAGGGGTAATACCGCTTAAATGCAACCATTGGGCATCTTTGAAAATAGCATCCCAATCGTAATCACTAGCCTGAGTTATAGCTATCGCAGAATCCGCTCGGTCATAAATAACATTACTGGGTCGTTGATTCGCTCCAGTTTCCAAGAAGTACAAACCCAATCGACCTACATCAGTACGCAAAATATAATCGGTATCGATTCCTACGGAGCGGATTGCATCCATTGTAGCTTCTGCTAAGGAATGTTTTGGCAGCGCGGTCACATAACGAGCTTTACCTCCGAAATTACAAATGGATGCGGCTACACTAGCTTCAGCACCTGCATAGGTTACATCTAAATTCCTAGATTGCCTTAATCTCATATTGGAAGGTGCAGCGAGGCGTCCCATAATCTCTCCAAAAGTCACTACTTTTTTCATGCGTCTTCTATATTTGTTTTGACCTAATTGTTGTAATCAGGTTTCTAATATCTTTGGCATTATTTGTAATTGCATTCCAATCTTCTGCCTGAATCAAACTTCTTTTTGCTACCCAAGACCCCCCTATTGCTGTAATTAAATCAGATTGTAAATAGGATGGTGCATTATTAATATTGCATCCGCCAAGCGGAATAAATTTTAATCCAAGGTAATTATATGGTGCTGACATACTTTGTAGATGTTTCAAACCTCCTGAAGTTTCTGCAGGGAAAAATTTAAGAATGCGACATCCTTCTTGAACTGCAATTTCTATATCTGAAGGAGTCATAATCCCGGGGGCAAATGAAAGGCTCTGTTTATAAGCTTCAGCAATAACTTTCGGATTGCATCCCGGTGCAACTGCAAAATCAGCACCTAAATCTACAACTGCCTTTACTTGTTCGACGGTTAAAACGGTTCCAAAGCCTAAAGTTATTTGTGGCACTTCCTTTTTAATGATTCTAGCAACCTCCATAGCCGCTGGTGTGCGAAGTGTCAACTCAATAGCATCAACGCCTCCTTCGAGTAAAGCGTTTGCCAAGGGTAATGCATGTTTTACCTCGTCGACAACTAATACCGCAATGATTGCAGCATCGTCAATTTTTTTTATTATTTCAGGCGACATTGCCCGCTGTTGGATTGGTTGCATAATTGTAATTTTTAACCTTAGGTTCTAAGCCGTAACCTAACTTTTTAGTAGGTCTTGATAAAACAACTAAGGCGACACCGCCACTTTAGCTGGAGGGTTTAAGGCTTTCAAATACGCCACTAAATTTAAAACCTCTTCATCGGTCAAATTATTTAAAAGTCCATCAGGCATCATCGATTTTGTTGTGACTTCACGGTTTTGAATTTTTGAAGTACTAATTGAAATCGGATCTTGCCCAACAACTCTTAGCGTTACATTTCTATCATTTTCTGAAATGATATTTCCGCTGTATGTTCTTCCATCATTCGTTGTAATTACTACAGTTTTGTAATCATCTTGAATGTCTCCATTAGGATCTAAAATATTACTCAACAGATAGGCTGTATTCGTTCTGTTAGAACCAGTCAAATCTGGACCTATCACACCACCTTTACCGTGCATCGTATGACAGGCATAGCATGTTTGTTGATAAACTTGTTCACCTGCAGATGGATCGGCCTTAGAAATTGCCGCATCACTAAGTAATCGCTGATATTTACCGAACTGCCCCTTTTTATCTCCTGAAATCTCATCTATTGGTCCCCAAATTTCAACAAAGCCATTGCCAACCACTCTTTTTAATTGTAATGCTACATATGCCGGAATATCTTTTTTAGGCATTGATCCATCTTTAATAGCAAGAGCCAATGGCCAACCATAAACCGGTCTTGAGGCCAAAGTTTGAATAACTTCTTGCTTTTCTATAATGGAATACTTGGGATATTCTTTTAAAATAAGTTTACCTAAATCTTCATTATTATAAGCTGCTATAGCCCTTATTGCATCTAAACGCAATTTCGGATTTTGAAGCAGTTTAGGTAAAATAGGTTCTAATTCTTCTCGCTGTTGCACCGCTAAATTTTTAATAGCATTTTGTTGTTGCGCTACTTCAGCATTCGGGTCATTCAGAGTAACCATCATTTTCATTGCCGCTTCAACACTTCCAAAGCGTTGGGCGATTTCATCAGAGATGGTCACCAAATTGGAATTCGATTGCAATTTTTTATAGGTGGCTGACCAATTTGAAGGTTCTTTCAAATCGGCTCTGCTCTCTAAACCAGATAACATTCCATTCAAAAGATAAATTTGTTCTACTGATTTTTTTGATACTCCTGCTACCAATTCTTCTAACTTTTCTCCATCCACTAGTCTTCTTCCGATTTTTTCGGTGATAGAAGGAATCTGGCTTTGACCAGCCAGCTCTAATGCTTTTTCTGGGTTTTTAGTAATCAAAGGCTCAATACCAAACCAAAGCATGAAAGGAATATTAGGATCTTCAATATCTTCAGCATGTTTCACCAAAGAAGTCGCAATTGCCCAGCGGTCACTTTCATTAATTCGTTGCATTGCAGAAGCCAAGTATAATCTAACTACTGGCGAAGACTCATTTTTTGCTAAGGCTATCAAAGCATCTAACCCATTCTTTGAGGGATTGCCTTCTTCTACCATAAATTGAATGGCCCACCCTCGAACATATTCTTGGGTATCATTTGTGAGTTCTATCAACTCATCTGAAGAAATGTTGTTAGTAACATGCAATGTCCATAGTGCACGAAGTCTTGTATCTTCATTATTATTATCCTTTAATAAGGATTTTGCTTTTGATACAGCGGCCGCATCTATTTGCCCCTTATTTGAGCGACTTTGTAAAATGACCCTTGCTCTTTGGGCGTGCCAATTGCTTTTACTTAATTGCAATTCAACCAATTCTGAATCGCTTTTTTTGGATAGATCATCATAACGTCCTGGCCAATTTTCTGCCAAGGATTTTTCTGGCATAATTCTAAAAACTCTGCCTGTATCTTTGTTAACCACATCATTACCGCAAATATCGGCATCATGCCAATCTAACACATACATTCCGCCTTCAGGGCCTACTTCCATGCTAAAGCCAATCCATTGCGCATTGTTGGCTAACATAAAATCTTCGCCATGGCTAGCGCTAAAACCAGAACCCTTTTTATTTAAAACATCAGATAAAACGGCGTGTTCGTGAATATTCGCCATGAAAATTTTTCCGTGCTGATCATCTGGGAAAGCATCAGACTGGTAGATTCTTGCACCACCATGCGCAGATCGGTGCCGATGGTCAACAATTGTCTGAATGTCTTCATATACATATGGATTGTAATGTTGTCCGCCTTGACGATGGTAAATACCACCAGGAATTATGTGAAACAAATGTGGAATCACACAAGCAGAAATGAGCATTTGCCCTTTCGCGTCATAATCGATTCCCCAAGGATTGCTAAAGCCATGTGCGACAACTTCAAAGCGTTTTTTAATAGGATGATAGCGCCAAACGCCGCCATTGATATCTACACCTTCAGCATCTAACAAATCTTCTGGAAAAGCTTCCCGATGTTTATAAATCTTACCTTTTCCTTTTGGTTTTCGAATTACGGAAGGTGTTGCAAAACCTTCTAATCCATAAAGCCAACCATCTGGACCCCAATGAAAACTATTGATGGTTTCATGTCGGTCACGCATTCCCCATCCTGTTAACAAAACTTCTATATCTTCAACATCAGCTTTATCATCACCGTCTTTATCAGGCACAAAAAGCAAGTTAGGCGGTGCCCCAAGAAACAAGCCATCATGGCCAACTGCAATTGCCGATGGAAAAGGAATTCCCTCTAAAAATACCTTTCTACTATCTACCACTCCGTCACGATCAGTATCTTCTAAGATTAATATGCGACTATCACCAGAATTTGAGAAACCTTCTTGGCGATTTTCATAATCACGATTTTCAGCAATCCACATTCTACCACGATCATCCCAACAGAAAGCCATAGGTTGTGTAATCATGGGTTCTGAAGCATAAGCATTCACCTGATACCCTTCTTTAATGGTCATGGCATCAACGGCCTCTTGCGGGCTCAAAAGCTTGGCATCTCTACCTTCTTGCCTGGCAATATCCCATAATGAGGCAATTTTATATAGTCCATCGTCTCCCGCATAATCTCCCCATAAGTCATTCATTTCTACAGGATTCAACTTTCCAGAATAGGCAACAATTTGATGCTGAATAGTTTTGATTTCACCTTTCTTGATATACCAATCTCCCATTCTCGCTCCAACGGGTCCAATTCCTAATTGGCTGTCAACGCGCCAAGTTTGTGGGAAATTATCATTGTCAGGATGGTCAAAAATAGCAATGTGACCCCATTCATCAAGCCCTTCAATTTCCATTCCCGCATCAACCCACATGGCTCTTTTACCTTCGGCCTTTTCATTTCGTTGACGCGCCGCATTCTCAACTTCACCTTTTATACCTTCTTTCCAAGGCATCCGAAGAAATAAACCTCCATAATCAAATTCATTGATGGTAATATCGGTAAGTGCTTCTCCCTGCCAATCTAAACTCAAAAGATGTTTTCCCTCTTTTTCTTTAAATGTCCAAATCTGTGTTTCTTTTAAAATGGGGGTTTTGTTAGCATCAAGCATATTGTAAACAGATTGCCATTTTACCTCAGCGCCTTCTGCTATCAGAACTTGAGATGAAAGCCTTTGCCAATGATCAAACCCAGGATTATGAAAAAAGTCACGTCCTATTTTCTGTTGGATATCCTCAGGCTTGTTTTTATCGTAAAACCATTTTTTTAGTTCTAATGAATCTGCACCAGCACCGTTTACCCTAGTAAAGCCCCAATACAAACCAGTTTGATGCGGATGATGCCCCGGGCTATATTGGGTTAATTCAATATTACTATCGGGGGCAATGATCGGGTGAATAAAAGGGCGAAAATCTGCCTTTACGTTTTGAATAACTAAAGCTTTAGATTCATCTTGTCGAAATACTTTGATAAAATCTTCGCCTTTTTCAATTTTGAAATAGGATATTTTTTCTTCGGATGAAGTCTTATTTTCTTCGTTTTTAGACTTACAGGCTAGCAAGCATGCAATTCCAATAAGCGCTATTGCTATTCTCTTCATACTATAATATTCGAAAAAATAATTGGAAATAAAAAGCCTGAAGGAAAAGGAAACAAGCCATTTGATTGATTTCGAAGTCACTATTGACTCTTAAAATCAAAAAAGCCATTCAATTTCTTGAATGGCTTTTGTTTAATGAAGCTCCCCCTCTTGGACTCGAACCAAGGACCCTCTGATTAACAGTCAGATGCTCTAACCAACTGAGCTAAGGAGGAAAATCAATCACTTTAATCTCTTAAAGCGGGTGCAAATATAATTTTATTTTTAAAATACCGCAACAAAAAAAAGGGTGATTTACACGAAACCCCTTTTTATTTTTACTGCTAAAGAAATCTCTTTATCACATTCCAGATATCATTACCGAAAATAACGACCATAAGTCCCATTACTATTATAAAACCAACGATCTGTCCCCTCTCTAAAACTTTCTCGCTTGGCGGTCTACCAGAAATCATTTCATATAGTAAAAACATCACGTGACCACCATCTAAGGCAGGTATTGGCAATAAGTTTACAAATGCTAACCAAATAGAGAAGTAGGCTAGAAAGCCCCAGAAGAAATCCCAATCCCATGCGGTTGGCATCATTTCAACAATACCAATAGGCCCTTTTACTTTTTTATAACCTTCTGTTTTTCTATTGAAGATTATTTTAAACTGACGTACTTGATCAGTTAATACTTTAATAGTTTTATTAAAGCCTGCAGGCACAGATGCTAGCAAGTCATAATGATCAGTAACTGTTAGATCAGCATTACTTGGAAAAATACCCGCTATCTTTTTATCAGACAGTTTCAAATCAAAAAGAGTGTTGGCCCCATTTCGATCAACAGCAATTGAAATATTTTCATGAGCGTCAAAAGTTTGCATTTTTTTCATGAAATCGCTGTAATACGTGACCTTTTCTCCGTTTACCGCTGTGATAAGATCTCCCTTTTGAATGCCTGCTTTCTCTGCTGCTGAATTTTTTTGTGTGCTTTCAACAAATGGACGTCTTCTGTAAGTTAAGAAATTGCTCCCCTTGTTTAAAAAGTCCTTTTTACCTGCATCATCTATCTGAATAGTAACAGTATTACCATCTCTGTCTACTGTAAGCTCATCACCAAACAGAATGTCTTTTGCTGCATCGGTAAACTTTACAGATTTTTTACCATCAATAGTCAAAATTTTATCTCCTGTTTGCAATCCTAATTTTTGACCTACAGAATCTACTAAAATTCCGTATTTCAAATTATCTGCGGGAATATATGTATCTCCGTTCGTGAAAAGTAATGCTGAATAAATAATCCAAGCTAGAAAGAAGTTTACTGTAACTCCCCCTAACATAATAATCAAACGTTGCCAAGCTGGTTTACTTCTAAATTCCCATGGCTCAGGGTCTTTTTGCATTTGCTCGGTATCCATACTCTCATCGATCATACCGGCAATTTTCACATAACCTCCTAAAGGCAACCACCCAATACCCCATTCAGTTTCCCCAATTTTCTTTTTGAAAAGCGAAAACTTCCAATCAAAAAATAAATAAAACTTTTCTACCCTTGTCCCAAACCATTTAGCTGGCAAATAATGCCCAAACTCATGCAATACAACGAGTATTGAAATAATTAAAACGAAGGTTAGTATTTGTATAAGTAAGCCCATGTATGTTTTCTAAAATTAACCGTGCAAAAGTACACCTTTACAGGGTCTTATAAAAGTTACAAACTATAGACGCTGGTTTTTAAGAAAGATTTAGCAGTACTTCAGGCTCGAGTTACTTGAAAGCTCTTTGATACTAATGTATCTTTGTAAAAAAATAGCATGCGGTCATTTTTTAGCAAATTCAAATTCTTCGGCATTGTTCTTTTTTGCCTATCCGCAATTATTATTTATTTGTTTTATAACGCTCTTCAACCTAAGGCTACATTACCTATTTATCAACCTTCAAGAGTAAACCCTGAACTGGTAGATGCTTCCATTCAATACGTAAAAAAGTATCATACCATTGCCGATTTCTCGCTAATCAATCAAAACGGTGAAACTATTACTCAAGAAGATTATTCGGACAAGATTTATATTGCAGACTTCTTTTTCACGACCTGCCCAACCATTTGCCCGGTAATGACCAAAAACATGGTTGCCATACAAAACCAATTAAAAAATGATGATGTAATGTTGTTGTCACATTCTGTTACTCCTGAAATTGATTCGGTTACTCAACTTAAGAAATATGCAGTTGAAAAGGGAGTAGATGATACTAAATGGAATCTTGTAACAGGTGATAAAAAGCAAATTTATGAGCTTGCTCGAAAATCATATATGGCGGTCAAAACAGATGGAGACGGAGGACCTTATGATATGATTCATACCGAGAATTTTGTGTTAGTCGATAAAAAAAGACAGGTAAGGGGCTATTACGACGGCACCAAAACAGAAGATATTGATCAATTGATGGAAGATCTCAAGCTTTTAAAAGCTTCTTATAATTAGTATTCTTCCTTCCTGAGGATTACATAGCTCTAATAGCTATTTTTTTTAAAATTTTAGCAGAAAAATTCAGCTTTTTAAATTACATTTGCCCTCTTACTTATAATCAATCTAAATAAAAATTGGGTACAACAGTAGCAGATTTAAAGCGAGGTCAAAAAGGAATCATCAAAGAATTTACTGATGATTTTTTACCTATTAAATTGCTAGAATTAGGTTGTTTACCCGGTAACGAAATTGAGCTAGTTCAAATCGCTCCTTTAAACGATCCCATATATATTAATGTTAACGGATCGCACATTGCCATTAGAAGAGAAACGGCACTTCATATAGCCTTAGAGTTCATAGAAGATATTGATATCGCATGAGCAAACAAATTAATGTCGCCCTCATCGGAAACCCAAATACAGGCAAAACATCTGTATTCAATCAACTAACTGGCCTCAATCAAAAAGTAGGTAATTACCCTGGCATTACTGTTGAAAAAAAAGAAGGAATATGCAAGTTACCCAGAGGAGTAAAAGCACATATTCTAGATTTACCAGGTACTTACAGCCTAAATACGACTTCTTTAGATGAAAGCGTTGCTGTAGAATTGTTGTTGAACAAAAATGACAAAAACCACCCCGATGTAGCATTAGTGATTTCAGATGTAGAAAATCTGAAACGTAATCTTCTTTTGTTTACCCAAATCAAAGATCTTAAGATTCCCGCCATCTTAGTTATCAATATGGCCGACCGAATGTCAAGAACAGGCATTTCAATTGATATAGAAAAGCTAGAAGAAAAGCTAGGCACTAAAATCGCCCTTGTCAGTACTCGAAAAGGAACAGGTATTGATCGACTCAAAGAGTTGATAGCCGATTTCAAAAATTTATCATCTGAGCCAAATGTTGACACTTCTGTAATAGATCCTGAATATTTTAAAGAGTTACGAAGTACATTTCCAAATCAGGATTTGTACAAACTTTGGTTGGTTATCACACAAGATGTCAATTTCATGCCGATTGAGAAAACGCTGATCAAAGACAGTTCCTCGTTTTCAACAAAATCAAAATCAGAGTTAAAACGTTTACAGCAAAAGGAAACGATAGTAAGATATCAGTTCATCAACAATATTTTAAAAGAAACTTATAGTGTTGATAGAACTGTTGCAAAAGGCTTTCGTGCTTCATTAGACAGGGTGCTTACGCACAAGGTTTTTGGGTATCTAATTTTCTTTTTTATACTACTTATCATATTCCAAGCGATTTATGAATGGAGTAGCGTACCACAAGATTACATTGATGAATTTTTTGCTTTTGCAAGCGATTGGGTTAAACACAGTTTACCAGCCGGCGCTTTTACGAATTTGATCGCAGAAGGCATATTAGCCGGTATTGGTGGTATTGTCATATTCATTCCGCAAATTGCATTTCTCTTCTTTTTCATTGCCCTTTTGGAAGAAACAGGCTATATGAGTCGTGTGGTTTTCTTGATGGATAGATTGATGCGACCATTCGGACTTAGCGGAAAAAGTATTGTTCCGTTAATTTCAGGTACTGCATGTGCAATACCAGCTGTAATGGCAACTCGTACCATAGAAAACTGGAAAGAGCGTTTGATTACGATTTTGGTTACTCCGTTTACAACCTGTTCGGCGAGGCTGCCTGTATATTTGATTATTATTTCTTTAGTAATTCCTGAAGGAAGTTTTATTGGTTTAAGCTACCAAGCCTTGACGTTGATGCTTTTGTATTTGATTGGCTTCGGAGCTGCCATTCTTTCGGCAATGATTCTGAACAAAATTCTAAAAATAAAAAGTCGTTCTTTCTTTGTAGTGGAAATGCCTAACTACAAATTACCTTTATTTAAAAACGTAGCCTATACCGTTTTTGAAAAAACTAAAAGCTTTGTTTTCGGTGCAGGTAAAATAATTTTAGCAATTTCAATAATTCTTTGGTTTTTGGGTTCAAACGGAATATCAGATAATTTTCAAAATGCCGAAGACATTGTAACAAATAGAATTGAAACAGAAGGTTTGTCTGATTTCAATACTTCAAACATTGAAGATGAACTAATAACATATAAACAAGCCCTACAGGATAGTATAAAACAAAACGTATATGCGATTAACATCAACGCTTTGAATGATTCTATACTACTGAAAAGAGAGGCGCTAGTAGCAACAGCACAAAGTCAAGAAATTGCTAGTTTCAAATTAGAAAATTCATATATCGGCTATGCCGGAAAAGCAATTGAACCCCTCGTAAGGCCTTTAGGCTATGATTGGAAAATTGGCATTGCTGTGCTGACCTCCTTCGCAGCAAGAGAAGTATTTGTTGGTACACTAGCGACTATTTATAGTGTTGGAAGTGACGAACAAGACACCATAACTAATAGAATGGCTGCAGAAATTAATCCGCTAACAAATAAACCTTTATTCAACCTAGCTTCAGGAATTTCATTATTGTTATTCTATGCCTTTGCCATGCAATGTGTTAGTACATTAGCTGTGGTAAAACGTGAAACTAACACTTGGAAGTGGCCAGTTGCACAATTGGTATTTATGAGTGTTTTTGCTTATATTGTTGCTTTAATTGCTTATCAAATTTTAAAATAAATATGGAAATTCTTCAATCAATTTTAGTCTATATAACCTTAGCTATAGCTATTGGCTACATTGTGAAGAAGTACTTTTTACCCAAAGCGCTTTTTGTTTCAAAAAAAAGCAACTCTAAAGCATGTGGGCAAGATGATTGTGGCTGTCATTAAAATTTTCACTCAAATTCATTTTTCAAAAACGTTTCCCATTGTAACATTTTCCTTTCACTACAGTCTACCTTTTGAAGCTAAGGCCTGATTCATTCTGTTAAATAAAGAATAAATCAGTATTAAGGAAATCTAAAAAGAGGTGTAAAGTTCCTGAGCTATTCTTTTTTTTGCCTGTATAACCACCGTTACATAAAATTTATGCCAAAAGTATTTCTGTTTCTTTCTTTGTTTTTAGCCACTTCTTTGAGTCAAGCACAAACACTAAGTTCTGTAATTGTTGACTCCGCTACCCAGAAACCTATTCCTTATGTAACTGTTCAATTGAAGAATAAAGGCATTATTACAAATGAAGAAGGTCGCTTCTCTTTTCAGCTAGACAAGAACATACAACCAACTGATTCCTTATTCATCTCATGTATAGGTTATGCTTCAATTAGAAAACCTATCAATCAATTTACCGAAAACAAGATCCTTATGGCGGCTAAGGCCATTGAACTGAATCCTGTAATCGTTTCTAATAAAAACTATACCCCAGAAGAGATCATTGAAGAAGTAGAAAAAAATATAGTTAATAATTATAATTTAGGTCCGACAAAAAAACGTGTTTTTCTCCGAGAGACCTATGGCAATAGGATTTTAAAGATGGATTACACTCTCAAAAAATCTACCATTGAAGCATTCAATAAAAACTTCATAGATAGCCTTATTAGTCAAATACCAACAAGTAGCACATTTTATACCGAAATACTTGGCGATTTTTATACAAGCGAAGAAGAGGAAAGTCAAAAATTAGATCTTATTAAGGCATCGGAATTGTACGATAAAAGTTTGGAGCTTAACTACGAAGATCTTGAAGAAAAATTCAACACCATTATAAAGGAAAATGTAAAAACTGATTCATATTTCAAAGTAAAATCAGGTTTATTCGGAACCAAAATAGAAGGTGACGAACTTTTTGAAGCTGAAGTAGATTCTACAGATACAGCTGCTTTAAATAATATGCTGGAAGAAGAGAAAAAGAGTAAAGAAAATCGAAAAAAATTCTTTGCTAAGAACCAAAGACGCACCATAACAAATTTACATGAAAACCTACCCATATTTGAGGACACAGACTATAATGTAATTTTCAAACCAGGTAGATATCGATTTACACTAGATGATTTTACCTATTTAGGTGACGCTGCAGTATATGTGATTAGTTTCACACCAAAACGATCAGAAGATTTTAAAGGGAGATTATATGTCAATTCTGATGATTTTGCGCTTATTCGAATGGATTTTGAAAATGTTAAATCCTTAAGAGATTTTAGTCTCTTAGGTGTATCTGTAAATGAATATCTTGCAGAGGGCAAAATTATTTTCAGCAAAGGAGATAACCAAAAATATCATTTAAGTTATTATAATATTGTTAAGGGCATTCGGGCAGGTTTTCGAAGACCTTTAAAAATTATTGAGCTCAACAAAGTAGTAAAAGGTCGAAACAAACAAAACGAACTATCAATGAAAGTTGATGCCGCTTTTGGAAACCGAAACCGTTACGAATTGGTCGTTTTCGATGAAAACACAATTTCTAATACTCAACTTGAAGCTTTTAAAGAAACTAATGACATCCTTCCTACTTATATGCCAAACTATGATCCAGAATTTTGGAAAGGATATGATATTATTGAGCCAAATCAAGCTATAAAAGAATTTACGTCTATAGGAGAGGCTGAAGAATAAAAGGGAATTCTACGAATACCTTAATCGCAACAATTCATATTGTTGCGATTTTTTTTATGCCTTGATGTAACCTTTTGTAATTTTCTGATTATATAATAATGAAGATCAACTAAAAACATTCTCTTTTGTACGAGCCAACCGACGAGAAATTAATGCTGCAAGCTAGCAATGGAAATTTGGACAACCTCAAAATTCTATTTGAAAGACATCATATGCATGTGTTTAATTTCTTAAACAAAATGTGCGGTGATAAAATGCTAAGTGAAGATATTACGCAAGAAGTTTTTTATAAACTGATGAAATATAGAGCCTCATATAATAACGGAAAATTCGTGTCATGGTTGTTTACAATCGCCAGAAATACTTTAAATACACATTTCAGAAGAGCTGCGAACAATCATGAAGATATTGAAGCTTTAGATCAAAAACATATAACCATTGATGAACCAAAGACAGATTATTCAGATTTACATGTTGCATTGCAAAAATTAGATGTTTCTGACCGTGAACTGATTATTCTCAATCGTTTTCAAGAAATAAAATATGCCGAATTAGCTGAGATAGTTGGAAGTACACCCGGAGCCGTTAAAACCAAAGTTAGCAGGGCCCTACAAAAACTAAAAACCATTTATTTTCAAAATACATAAAAATGGAAAAAAATCATATTACAGAATTACTGCCAGATTACTTAGATAGTCTATTAACTGAAACTCAAAATCAAGAAGTCGAATCACATTTGGCTGATTGCAATTCTTGTTCTATAGAATTAAAAGAACTTGAATCAATAATAGAAGTCATTAAGAATGAATCAAGGATAGTCCCTTCTGAAAGTCTCCGATCTAATTTCTATAAACAGTTAGAACTTGAAAAACAAAATAGCTCAAAAACAATTGCCTTAGATACTGCCTACAAACAAAAAAAACATAGTTGGACAAATAATCTATTAAAAATAGCAGCTAGTGTCATACTTCTGGTTGGTGTGTATTTTTTCGGAAAGCAACAACAAGTAGAGCGATCGAATGAAGAAATTGCGAAGCTTACTGACCAATCTCAAGCTTTCAAACAAACTGCCGTATTATCGTTGATGGGAAACCAATCTGCAAGTAAACGCATTCAAGGCGTAACCTTTATTGAAGAGTTTGCTGAACCCGATGAAGCTATAGTTAGCGCTTTAAAAGACCGTATGCTTCATGATGAAAATACTAATGTTAGAAGAACGGCTGTTGAAGTGCTAAGTACATTTATAACTTCAGAAACCGTAAAAAATAGTTTTATAAATGCTTTAAAGACAGAGAAAGATCCTGGCATTCAAATTACTATAATTCAAATTTTGGGCAAAATACAAGAGAAGAAAGCAGCGGCATCTATGCAATATCTTTTAGAGCAAGAAGACACTCAGCCTTATGTAAAAGATGAACTCGAATCTGTACTGCCAAATATAATTTAAACATCAATCTTAAAAATAAATCAAAGTAAAAAAAGTAAAACATGAAAACAATTAAAGTTACATTTTTAGCATTGCTAGTATGTTCGATGCTTTCAGCTCAAGAAGATTATACAAAATCTTTAGAAGGAATTGAATGGATTAAAATAGAATCAAAAGCCGATATTATTGTTCGAACACATAGTGAAAAACAACTACGAATAAAGGCGAAATCTTCTAGTAAAACCCCTCAAAAAGCAAAGGGTTTAAAACTAGTAGGGTCTGGCGGATCAGACAATACTGATGTGGGATTCTATGTCGTAAAGGAAGGGAATACCCTAATTGTAAGAAACCTTAGAAAATGGAATAATGGTGATGGAGAAATTTACCTGCCTGCAAATCAAAATATTTCAGTAACCACAAATGGCACCTCTCAAAGTGATATAAGAATATATGGTTTTAAAGGCGAGATAGAGGCAAATGCAAGATTGAATGGCGGCATTAAAATTGAAAATGTTAGTGGACCAGTCACAGCAAATTCATTGAATGGTAATATCGACATTTCGTTTGCAGATGTTAATCAAGGTTCACCAATAACGGTATATTCTACGAATGGAGCCCTAGATATTCGGTTACCTGAAGATACTCCTACAAACTTATCTATAGGTTCTACTAACGGAGAAATATACACCAATTTTGAATTGACGTTTCCAGAAAAAAATGGTTTAAAATCTGTTTCATCACAACGCGTAAAACAAAACTTAAATGGTGGTGGAGTGCAACTACAATTAAAAACGACAAACGGAAATATATATTTAAGAAAACAAGAATAATTAATACTGAAATAAAATCATAATCAGAAAACGAACAATCATGAAAAATTTAACGATCACTCTTTTGTTAGGCCTCATCAGTTTAACAATTAACGCACAGAAAATTATTGAAAAGAACATCGATTACAAGAATCAATTTATTGATGTTGAAGTAAAATTCGCTTCTCTTATTGAAGTGAAAACTTGGGAAAAATCAACGGTTTATTTTAAAGCACACATTACTACCGAAGATGGTAAATACCAAGACAGGTACAAATTAGAAATAGATGAAAGATCAAATTCTATTTCTATCAGCTCAAAAGCCGAACCTGTTTTTAAAGCATTTCATGATGAATGGAACAAGAACAACCCTGGTAAAAAGAAGAGGTATTACAATACTGGAGATATGTACGAATTCAACTATGTCATTTATATCCCAAAAAATGCAAATTTTAAGATAAGCAGTATTAACGGGGACTTAAAATCGGAAGTAATCAATGGTGTTTTCGAGGCTGACCTAATCAATGGCAATATTGATATTGCAAAGTATTCGGGTAATCTTGACTTAAGCACTATTAATGGTGAGATTGATCTTAAAGTAATCAATGCTCAATTAGTAGCCGAGACTATACATGGGGATATTTATTCAGACGAAAAATTAAAACTTACTTCTTCTGATCGACATGTCGGTCAAAAAATTGCAGGTAGTTTGGGCAATGGCTCAAACAGTTTGAAACTAAACACCATAAACGGAAATATGTACCTGCGATTGTAGATTCCCTTTTAAATTTCCGTAAAACAAATTCAATTTATTCACCTCCGTTAATCAACTAACGGAACAAAATATATGTCATGAAAAAACATGTAGGAATACTTGCTATACTATTGTTTGGCTGTTATATCATTACAAGCTGCAGTCAAAAAGAGGCCTACGATCTTGCCATAAAAAATGTCAAATTATATGATAGTCATAGTAAAATGGTATTTGAAAATAAAACTATTTTAATCAATGCTGATACCATAGCAGCCATTATAGACCTATCAGAAGAATTTAAAGCAAATGAAGTCATTCAATGTCAAGGTCGCCTACTAACTCCTGGTTTTATTGACACCCATACACATTTGATGCAGAATTATGGAAGTGATGAAAATATAGCTCCAGAAACTATTGAGCCAAAAGATTTTGGTTTGGTACGTGGCCTAATGTCTCATCATTATCTATCGCAAGGGGTCACTACTATAATTGATATGGGCCAACCAGAAACATGGATGGATGTAACTCTTAATTGGCAAAATAACCCCGAACCAGAATATCCAAATCTCTTTATTTGCGGTGGTTCTATAGTATCAGATGAAGACCGAAGACAACCACAACATCACATTGAAGTTATGGGTCCTGAAGATGGTAGAAAAAAAGTAAGAGATTATGCTTCAAAAGGTTTAGAGCACATGAAACTCTATCGAAAATTAAGAAAACCAGATATGGAAGCCATGGCAGATGAAGCTAAGAAATTGGGCATTACTATTAATACTCATACCGATAACAATGTGGTCACCATTGATGAAGCGATGGAAATGGATATTTTAAACTTTGAACATTTCTTTACTGTTACACCAAGTATCCTTAATTACGATGAGCATTGGAAAGCAATGAACGAAAAGTATGGTATACAAATGAACTCTAGTATAGATGAGTTTAGCGCACATATGACCTACTTCTTTAGTTATATCAAAGAAAATCCTGAGTTTGAAACTAAACTAGAAGCTTTATTTGATAGAATGGCTGCCAAAGGAGCATCTATTAGCACAGCAATAAATGTACTGGCTTCGTCAGCAGAACAAACAGCATTTTTTACCTCTTTTGAGTATTTCCCTATTCGAAGAAAGCCAATGGTTTCTTATTCTGAAGAACAGCGAAATCAGTTAAAAATGGCTTTTGAAGCCATGATGTTTTATGTAAAAAGAGCACATGATAAAGGAGTAAAAATAAGGATTGGGACAGATTGTCGCTTCGGCGGAAAAGCGATGTTACATGAGTTAATTTCACTTCATAAAGCCGGTTTCAAAATGGAGGATATTCTACAAATAGCGACTATTAATGGTTACGAGGCTATGAAGTTGGAAAATAATTATGGTTCTATAGAAGTAGGCAAGAAAGCAGACATGATTCTTTTTGAGAAAAATCCGTTTGATAATTATCAGAACATCCTGTCAAATAAAACGATAATTAAAGGAGGAAAACTATTTGTTCTTAAAAAATCCATAGCCTATGATCTGCTTGATGTTATGGTTGACCAAGGCCCAGAAAAGGCATTGGTTTGGTTTGAAAAATCACGATTAAATAAAGCCTATGATCCATTAAATGCTAACGAACTAATAAACGTATTTAGTGAACTGATTGGCACAGGTAAAATTGACGAAGGACAAGCTGTATATAATTTATTTGAAACCAACTTTCCGAAAATGGATCTAGAAGTTGATGGTGATCTTTTGACCAACGGTACTTATGCCCTATTGCGCAACAACGAAATTCAAAAAGCTATCAATTTCTATGCTTTCAGTCAATCTAATTTTCCTAATACGCAAAAAACAATAGCACTAGCTGTACTTATCGAAACCCTTGAAAACGGTATTGGCAAAGGACTAGAACGTTATGAAACATTAAAAATTGATTCTATGTATTTGCAGACAGAAAATGAAATGAATGGCGTGGGATACCTATTGTTACAACTTGATAAAACTAAAGAAGCTATTTCGTTTTTCGAGCTGAATGCAAAGAGCTTTCCTGATTCTTGGAATGTTTTTGATAGCCTTGGAGAAGCCTATGCGACCGATCATCAAAAAGCTATGGCCATAAAGTATTACAAAAAATCAATTGAGCTTAACCCTAAAAACGAGTATGGAAAAGAACAACTTAAAAAGCTAATAGTTGGCACAAAATAATTTAGAAACTAAGTGTATCGGCCTCCATATGTTAAAAAAAACATAAAATCAGATATTTCTGTAACTACCTTATTTTTTGGAAGTCTTTAAGTCACATCAATCATCAATCGAAAATCATGAAGACCAACATTCTTACTGTTTGTGCAATTCTCATTGCACAAACAGTACTTTTTTCTCAAGATTCTACAGACGTTGTTGTTCAAAGAACATATACAACGCAACCTTTAAACAATACAGCAGCACCAGCTATTGACGGATTACTAGATGACCCTGCGTGGGATGTCGTTGCATGGGAAGGTGATTTTATCGAGCAACGCCCAGACGAGAATACCCAACCTGATCATCAGACGAAATTCAAGATTGTTTACGACCAAAAATTTTTATATGTAGGTATACGCGCTTACGACAGCGACCCTGATAAAATTGAAATGCGGCTTTCTAGACGTGATGGTTTTCAAGGTGATTGGGTTGGTCTGTTTATTGACAGTTATCATGACAAGCGCTCTGCGTTCGGTTTCATTACTACCGCTGCGGGGGTTAAAGCAGATCTCTTTAATTCGAACAATGGAGGCAATGAAGATGAGAATTGGAATCCCATTTGGTATACTAAATCGAATACAGACGAAGAAGGGTACACCGTTGAAATGAAAATACCTCTTAGTCAATTGAAATTTGGAAAGTCAGGCGAACAAATTTGGGGGCTTCAAGTTATGCGCCAATATTTTCGAGCTGAAGAACGTTCAGTATGGCAGCGCATAAAACAAGACACCCCTGGTTTTGAAAGTGAATTTGGTTTATTAAACGGATTGATTAATCTTGAACCTCAAAAACAACTAGAAATTCAGCCATATTCAGTAGCTAAATATGAAACTTATGAAGCCGAAACTGGTAACCCATTTCGTGATGGTAGTGATAGTAAAATTACTGTGGGTCTTGATGCTAAAATAGGCGTTACCAATGATCTAACTTTAGATTTAACCGTAAACCCTGACTTTGGTCAAGTAGAAGCAGATCCTTCAGCTATTGCTTTAGACGGATTTCAAATATTTTTTCGAGAACAACGTCCATTCTTCGTCGAAAACAAAAATATTTTTGATTATCGTATAAGTAATTCAGAAGCAGGAAATACTTTTAGTTCAGACAATCTTTTTTACTCAAGACGTATTGGTAGAAGTCCGCAAGGATACCCAAATACCGAGGATGGTGAATTCGTAGATCAGCCTGAGAACACCGCAATATTGGGTGCTGCAAAATTTAGCGGAAAAACTAAGAACGGTTGGTCAATAGGGGTGTTAGAAAGTGTAACTGCAAAAAAATATGCTACCGTAGATAACAATGGTGACCGAAGAAAAGAAGTTGTAGAACCATTGACAAACTATTTTGTGAGTCGGATACAAAAAGATTTTAATTATAGAAATACCTTTGTTGGTGGAATCTTTACCGCTACCAATCGTGATAACCTCACACCAGATCTTGATTTTCTTCATCACTCTGCTTACACAGGTGGTTTAGACGTGAAACACCAATGGAATGAACGTGATTGGTATGTTGGGGGTAATATTATTTTTAGTCGCGTTAACGGCAGTAAAGAAGCTATTTCAAATACACAGCAATCTATTACTCATTTGTTTCAAAGAGAAGGTGCTAGCTATTTAACAGTTGACGAAAACCGAACTTCACTTACTGGTACTGGAGGAAATTTACAGCTTGGCAAAATAGGAAATGGTAATTGGAAATTCGAAACTGGTGCTACCTGGCGTTCCCCTGAATTAGAATTGAATGATGTAGGTTTTCAACGTCAAGCAGATGACATAAGACATTATACTTGGGTGGGTTATCAAACCCTTAAACCGACAGAAACATTTAGAAGAGTAGGCATCAATTATAATCATTGGAGTGTTTGGGATTTTGGCGGAAATAACAACAGTATAAGATTCAACACAAACAGTTGGCAAAATTGGGATAATAACTGGTTTACAAATATTGGTTTCAACTATGAACCTAAGCAATATTCCAACTTTGCTTTAAGAGGTGGCCCAAGATTACGAATGGCTCCAGAAATAGGTTTTTTTAATGGATACAATACAGATCGAAGAAAAAAAGTGCGATTTAATGTTTTTCATGGAGGGAACAAGGGTACCGATGATTCGTACAGTCGATATTTCGTAGATTTTGGCATTACCTATCAACCTTTTAACGCACTTAGTATTTCTGCAAACCCAGAATATAGCATCAACAAAAACAAATTACAGTATATAAACAACATTGATATAGATGGTAATACTACTTATCTAAATGGGACTGTAGATCAAAGAACCTTGAGTATGTCTTTTCGTTTGAACTATACTATAAATCCGAATTTGACAATTCAGTATTGGGGTCAGCCCTTTATTTCCAGAGGAAGGTATTCAGATTTTAAAGAAATTACCAACCCAATGGGCGAGACCTTTAATGATCGAATTTTATCCTATAGTGGCAACCAAATATCTTTTGTTGATGATGTTTATTCTGTAGATAAAAATTTAGACAACACGATAGATTTTACTTTCGACAATCCTGATTTTTCGTTTGTACAGTTTCGTTCTAATCTTGTAGTTCGGTGGGAGTACATACCTGGCTCAGAAATATTTTTGGTCTGGTCACAAGATGTTTCTCAATCTGGTAATTCGCAAAACCAATTGTTTGACGATTTAAGCGATAATATCTTTAACGATGAGAAGCCTCAAAATATATTCTTATTAAAAGCCACTTATCGTTTTGTTCTTTAATAATCAAACAATGCCTTTAATAAAAGACCAGAGTAAAAGAGACCATCCTATTACCAAAAACAAGCCGCCTAATGGAGTAATAGGACCTAAAAAACTTAATTTCTTTCCTTTGGATGCACTTAATGTTAATCCATAAATACTAAAAGAAAAAAGAAAGGTTCCTAGAATAAAACTATATACCATATACTCTTCTAACGGTGTGGTCAAGTTGAAATTAAAGCCGATTACGAGAAGAACAAGCGCATGATACATTTGATATTTTACGCCAGTTTCAAAACTTTTAAGTTGATCTTCAGAGAATATTTTTTTTAGTGCGTGCGCTCCGAAAGCTCCAAAAATAACCGCTAATAAACCATAGAGAGCGCCAATAAAGTGAGCGAGAAGAACCATAACTATATTTTGAGTTCTAATATAGACATTACAATGAAGTTCTGGCATTTAGAGAACCACTATTGTAACGAGACTGAAGCAATCGGCTCTGCTTTTTGTTTCGCTAAATAAACAGGTGAAGTAGTAAAAAGGTTATTTACCTGATATTGCCAATCATTAACAATATCAAAATAGCTAGTATTGGTAACCGCCATTATTTCATTACAATCTTGGCAAGTATGCTTATAATCTAAGAAGTGATGTGCAAATTCATGAAAAGCAACAACCTTAAGAATTTCAGGGTCTAACATAGCCGCCCAATTAATCAAAATGCCCTCTGCATTACCTTGATCGTCTCTGGTGACCATTCCAAGCACGGTATTATTTTCTTCTAATGGTAAGGTGTTTGAAATGTCTATTTTTTTAAGTTGAAAAAGTTTATCATGATAATCAATTCCATGTTTTTCACATTCCTCAAAAAACTCATCTATTAGGGGTTGTAATCTACCATCAATATCAACGCTATCTTGCGAAAAAGAAAAATTTATAGTTGCTAAAAAGCACAATAAAAAAACAAGAGGCATTGCTTTCATAGTGGTAGTTTTGGTTCGGTTTGGGCTGGTCAAATACAATAATTTTTATAAATTTCAATTATTGTATTTATAAATTATTAAACGAATAAATTAGAATATTATTAGATATTTCTAATTTTTTAACATAATTGTTAAATAAAAAGCACATTTATTGATAAAATCGAGTTTTATATTTTAACTATTTTCGAGGCTTAATAAATTAGAAGAATGCTAAAACGGTTCATTTAATTTTAGCGAATAGTTCATTGGGGACACTATATGATTTAGCACGAAATATTCTATTTGAATATTAGAATTAAGACACGCTAGGATACCTCCTATTTTAGCGCTAAAGCTGGAAGTATAATAAGGAAAAGCTATTTGGTATTACCTATGAGGGCTTATCGTAGAAAAATTGTTCTTTCACAATCTTACCGTCTTGCACTTCATAAACTGCTATTTCTGAAGATGAAGATCGATGTCCAGAAGCTTTATGAGTCGTATCCATATCAAAACGTACAGAAAACCAATTATCGGCTACAATAGGTTCTGATGCGGTACTACTGTGAACTTCAAAATTTGCTTGCCACCATTCTCCCTTTTTCTTAAGTCCATCAAAACCTTCAGAAATTGCGCCATCGCCTTTTCCGTCATTTTCAATGCTTACAATATTAGGGCTATATAATTCTTGATACGGTCTTTGAACATCACCTGCGTTGTACCAAGTGACTAATTTTTCTGCTACTTCTTTTGCTTTCATACTAGTGCTCATTTTGATTAAGAATATCAAAATACAACATAAGACATTTAAATACAAGGCATTAACAAAAACTTAAAAATGATATTATTCAACAGAGATGTTAATCTCGTAATCAGATTTCATATCAAAAGAGCATTCCTCAAAACTAGGAGGGCCGAAGGTTTTTAATTTTCCAAAAGAGAATCCTAATGGCTCTTTGGGGATACCTAAGAAATTTGTATCCATCTCTTTATTTCCATTTTTATCATGAAAAAGACTAATTGCATAAATGTCATTTGGTAAATCAAAAAGTACAATTCGTGTTGTTCCTGTTTCCGCTTTAGCAAAAACTCCAGTAAATTCTTTTCCTTCTTTTAAAAAGCTCTCAGTATCTGTATAGACCCCAACTGCAATATAACCCTCAGAAGAGTCAACATCTTCAACTAAAATAGTAAGATTGTTTTGTGAAGCTACCAGAAATGGCACGCATAGTACGAAGTATAAAATCAGATTTTTGATCTTGAGCATATAGATGTTTTTCTCTTCAGATATTTTACTTTTGAAGTTCAATCTTTTCTTTAAAAAAGTCAAACATTTCAACGGTTTCAGTTGAGTCTTTGAGATTTAAATAAAGTTGAGAAGCATCTTTAGTGATTACATGAATTTTTTGTTGTTCAAAATTATCTACAAACACATATACCTTTTTTTCGGTCAAAGTGTCTTTAAATTCTTGATAGACTCCTTTACCTTTTTCAAAGGCCGAAAAACCATTAAGTCGAACCATTGGCGGAATTCGATCAACCCATGTAACCTCTTCAAGGTCATCAAATTTCAAATCGTGGTAATAAACACCAGACAGAATAGTCATTTTATCTGGCTCTATCCGCGTCCAATTTTTATAATGGGCTGCAAATGCCATCATACAAACAAGGACTGTTATTACTATCAAGATATTCCAAATCCAATTTCTTTTTTTTGTTCCCATAAAAATTAGTTCTCATTTCAAAGATAGGATTTCACTCCATAAGCATAACGGTCTCTTTCAACTAACTATTGTCATATTTGTGCTTAAAATCAGATTTGAGCGCTATTTATATTTTATATTTAGAGACATAAAATATTAGAACGATATGAGAATATTTGTCCCACTTTTAGTTTTTCTTTTTTCCACCGCTATTTTTTGCCAAAAAAAAGTACTTGATCATGATGATTACGCTATCTGGAAAACAATAAAAGGGAAAAAATTATCTCCTGACGGTAATTACGTTGTGTATTCTTTGGAACAAGGAGAAAGAGATAATTTTTTAAAGATTAAAACAGTTCAAGGCACCTCTGTATTTGATTATGAACGGAGTGAAAAAGGAAACTTTAGTTATAACTCAAACCACTTATTCTTTACAATCAATGCTTGGAAAGATAGCGTTACAGCAATGAAGAGCAGAAAAATAAAGAAGAAAGCCTTGCCGAAAGACACCCTTGGCATATTGAATCTAAAAACAAAAGAATTAATAAAAATTGCAAATGTCAAATCGTATAAGCTTCCCGAAAAGTGGTCTGGCTTTGTAGCTTATGAATTAGAAGAAATCAAATTAAAAAAGGAAGATAAGTCCAAAGATTCTGTTGAAAATAAAAAAGATAAGAAAAAGAAAGTCAAGAAGGTTGGAAAGAAAAATGGCCATCACGTAGTCTTAAGAAATTTAAATACTGAAAGTCAAGACACCTTGAAATTTGTTACACATTTTACTTTTGCAGAAAAGGGAAAAGTATTCGCCTATACCACTACCGGAGCTAATAAAGAAAGTGACTCTGGGGTATTTGTTAAGAATCTTGAAAATGGTCAAACAAATAACATCTATACTGCAAAAAAGGCTAAATACACTCAGCTTGAATTTAGCGAAACAGGCAAAAGTCTTGGCTTTATAGTTGATACTGATACAACTAAAATTCAAATTCGCCCTAATGAACTATTTCATTGGTCTTCAGGTAAAACAAAAGCAGAAAAGCTTCTTGACTCAAATACTGCACCTGAAGGTTATTTAGTGTCTCCTCACGGAAAAGTTCAATTTTCAAAAGATGAATCGAAACTATTTTTTGGTCTTCGTAAACCACCTATTATTCAAGATACAACCCTTACCAAAGAAGAAATTGTTAATGTAGAAGTCTGGACATATGATGAACCAAGATTATATACAGTACAAGAAATGCAGTTGAAAAATGATACGATTCGATCATATCAAACGGCAATTCACTTAAAAAACAACAACCTTGTTCAATTAGCAACGGAAGAATATCCCGATAGTAGCCTTGGCGATGAGGGTAATGCAAACCACATTTTAGTTACAACCGGAAAACCTTATGCATTAGAAAGTCAATGGACAGGAAATAGAAATTATAACTATCGCATCATCAATACTACCAATGGTGAAACCCAACTAGAGGTTAAAAAAGAGGAGCGTATGAGATTGAGTCCGAAAGCAAAATATACCTTTGGGTATAGTCGTAAAGACACTACTTGGATCTCTTATGACATAACTACTGGCAAGCGAAAAGCAATGACAGCAGGAAAGATTTTTTATAACGAATTTCATGATTATCCTGATCATCCATATGCTTATGGTATGGCTGGTTTTACTAAAGATGATGCTGCAATTATACTTTATGATCGCTATGATCTTTGGCAATTCAATCCGAAAACAGGAGAAGGTGAACGACTAACCCAAGGCCGTGAAACGAAAACAAAGTATCGTTATGTTCAAGTTGATTCTGAAGAACGTTTTTTAGATCCTAAATCAAAATGGATGTTGAATGCATTTGATGAAGTAACGAAAAATGCTAGTTTAGTTTCCTTTAATCCGAAGAACAGAATAATCACTCCCTTAGTGTCAGGGCCGTATCGCTATACAAATGTTGAAAAGGCAAAACTTAGTGATCAAATTCTTTATACACGTGAATCATTTCAAGAATTTCCTGATTTGCGAACTTCAGACACTAGTTTTAAAAACATTACGGTCTTGACAGATGCAAATCCTCAGCAAGACAACTATAATTGGGGAACTATTGAACTTATGAATTGGACCTCTTTAGATGGAAAAGAGCTTACAGGAATGTTAATAAAACCAGAGGATTTTGATCCTAATAAAAAATATCCGCTACTAGTTAATTTTTATGAGCGTAGTTCAGATGGTCTAAATAGGCATCGAGTACCAAGAGCTGAAAGGTCTTCTATAAACTATAGCTTTTATACCAGCCGTGGTTATGTGATTTTTAATCCTGATGTTGCATACCGTGTTGGATATCCAGGTGAAAGTGCCTATAACTGTGTAATTCCAGGTATTACGTCTTTAGTTGAAAAGGGATTTATTGATAAAGATAATATTGGTGTACAAGGTCATAGTTGGGGAGGATATCAAATTGCATATCTCGTAACAAAAACTGATATTTTTAAAGCTGCAGAGTCAGGTGCACCGGTGCCGAATATGATAAGTGCTTATGGCGGTATTCGTTGGTGGACAGGTTTAAGTCGTCAATTTCAATATGAACATACACAGAGTAGAATTGGAGGAACGCCATGGGAATACCCTAGTCGATATATCGAAAATTCTCCGATTTTCAATATGGACAAAATCAATACTCCCTTGTTGGTCATGCATAATGATGCCGATGGTCATGTGCCATGGTACCAAGGCATAGAGTTTTTTGTGAGCCTTAGAAGATTAGGCAAACCTTCTTGGTTTTTGAATTACAATGGAGAACCACATTGGCCTTTGAAACCTCAAAATAGAAAAGATTTCAATATTCGAATGGCGCAGTTTTTTGATTATTATCTCAAAGGCGCAGCCAAACCTGTTTGGATGGAAAGAGGTGTTCCTGCCATGGAGAAAGGTATTAATCAGGGGTATGAATTGATAGATTCAGGCAAAAAGAAGTAATATTCTATTTGAAATTATACACCATTCCGAATTGAAAGACATTTGAGTAAAAATTTTCGATTGTATACATTTCGAAACCGGCATTGAATGTTGAAAAATTCTTGATGCGATATGAAATGTTTCCCGTATACCGTTCAAAACTTGCTTGACCTAATTCGCCGAAAATAGAAGCGTCTGCAGTCATCTGAAAAGCACTTGTCTTTGAACCAATACCAATGGCTAACCCTCCCCCACCATAAATTCTTTTATCAGCAATCCAATACGGATAACCGTCACGACGATCTATTGTTCCTAAACCGTAGGCCCCTTCGATCAATGGGGATAGTTTAAAGACGTTTGATTCGGCAATTAGATATTCTGTTCGTGATACCGCAATAAAATCAGCATTTTGATCGGAGTAATAACTTCCTTCCAACGTAACTAGATTCTTAACTTTATTTGTTAATTGAAATTCATTGTAGTTTGACAATTGGGTTCTATAAATCTTGAGAATATGACCTGGTCCACTTCTAACCGGAAAATGCTCTAAGTCAATTAAACTTATTCCCTTTTCTCTTTTGAAGTTTGCCCCAATACCAAACTGATAAAATGAATTATTCTCATTATCACGTTCAAATCTAGCTCTTGCTATGTAGCCAAATTTCTTAGTTTCGTTTCTTTTAAACCGATATTCAAATCCGTATAAATCAACTTTAGTATTTACGGTGTTTTCAAAAGTAAAATTTAGAGGGTGCATCGTACTTTGAGTACCAGAAAAACTATGTACGTTGAAAGCATTATCAAATATATTATAACTAATAATATTTGAAAGAGTGCTAGATTCCAACTGATCATTGATCACAAAACTATTTGTGCTAACCGAATTTCCTTTTTCTCTACGTGCAGCTTCAGAAACATCTTTTCGAAGCGTGGTTAAATAGTAAACACCTATCGAATACTCGACCTTAGCTTTAGAAGCATCCTTTTCATTAAGGTTCTTTGGTTTCTTTTTTGAAGAAGTGGAATCAGAAATTATGATAGCGTGAATCCTTATCGAATCTCTTGACACATTTATCATTTCACTTTCGTAAACCAAACTATGCGCTGAAACTATTCCATAAATCAAACAAAAAAAGCCAGTAAGAAATAGTTTTACATATTTCATTATGCTCATCATAACTAAACAAATAATCAATTAGGCATGCAAGAAATAGGCGTTCAGTAAAGACTCTCTTGGGGAGAATCTGACAAGTAAGGGAATTGTTAGCAGCTGTCTATTTAATTTAGCTGACGCGGGTTATTTCATCTATGAAATGCGTAGTTGAGCTATTATCCAAGGCCAACATCTAAAGTCATCATTACAATAAAGCCAGCTATAAAGCCCATTACTGCAATATCAGAATGTTTGTCCTGTTGTGTTTCAGGTATCACCTCTTCAACAACAACAAAAATCATTGCCCCGGCTGCAAAAGCCAAAGCGTAAGGCAAAATTGGTTGAAAAGTAATGACCGCCCATGCTCCAATTACGGCAGCAATTGGCTCTACTAGAGCAGACGCTTGACCATACATAAAACTTCTTCTTCGTGTGAGGCCTTGTCTACGTAATGGCATCGAAACGGCGAAACCTTCAGGGAAATTTTGTAAACCGATACCCAATGCTAAAGCAACTGCTCCACCAATAGTAGCACCATCAAAACCTGCAGCTACGCCACCAAATAGAACGCCTACTGCTAAACCTTCTGGAATGTTATGCAAGGTGATAGCTAAAGTTAGAAGTGTCGTTTTATGCCATGGTGTTTTTATGCCCTCAGCTTCTTTAAAATTAATATGCATATGAGGCAGCACTTTATCCAGACCGAAAAGAAAAAGTGCGCCAAAGAAAAAGCCAACTGCAGCAGGAATCACTTTTACAAAACCTTCACCAGGACTCATTTCAATGCCCGGCGCTAACAAACTCCAAAAACTTGCAGCTACCATTACACCGCCTGTAAAACCTAACATGCCATCCATTACTGAACGCTTAGGGTTTTTAAATAGGAAAACCAACGCCGCACCAGCAGCGGTAAGGCCCCATGTGAAAAGAGTAGCATAAAATGCTGCCAAAATAGGGTCTATTGATTCAAAGTATTCTATTATTTGTTGCATTTCTTTCTTTATTGATTTGTTGTATTTATTTTATTATTTGGTATATAAATTTGTAATCTTCCGGTGATATAAAAGTCTTGATCTGCATTAATTCCTCTTCCGATAATGGTATCAAACTGAATGTTTGCTGTTGGTGTCCAATAAAAAGCGGCACTTAAATAATGATTAGGTGAAAAACCATCCGGTAAATTTCCATTTACTTCTAAATAGACTCCTCCTATTGATCCAATATTCTGTAAATAGGTAATTGCGTAGCCATATGTCAAATCATCATTTCCGAAATCAGCTCCTAGATTATAATTCAATTGTGCGTTTTGATTTTTTCCTAGGTTATGAAAAAATCCCGCTTTTAAGCCAACACCCAAATTTTTTTGTTTAAAATCTGTACCGCCTGTTGTTGGAATAAAAACATCGCCAATAAGAGTGACCTGTGGCCAAAATCCCTTTTCAGGAATTACATCAGCCCCAACTCCAATTTGTAATGGTGTATAACCGCTTACCACTCCATTTGGCCATCGACCATTAATTCTTGCGCCTTCTTGTTGAAAATCCATTCCAAAACGAATTTCCACATTATCAGACACTCCATACAAAGCTAAAAGCGATCCAACTGTATGACCAACATTTTTCTCTTTGCCTTCTTTAAAAAATTCATATGACGAAGCAATTTCTATTTGAGCAGACCCTTTTACCGTGCTAGTTGGTGACTCAGTAACATCTTGCGCAACAATATTCAGACTTATACCAAGAACCAATAGCTGCAGAATGATCTTATTTTCTAATTTCATTCGACTTCTTTTATTTCTAAATATAAATTGGATGCTATTTGATTAGAGATATGAACCTTTCTTCCATTAATTTCAATATCTAGAGAGCCATCAAATTCTTCTTTATCAAGAACCTTTATAGCGTCACGAATTGCAATTTTATTTCGATCTAAAAACTTTAAAAAAGGCGCTGATGAGTCTTTAACACCTACACAAATACCTTCAGTTTTAATATCAACTTCGCTTAATAATTTTTTGATAACCTTTTTAAATTCCCCCTCTTTTGAAGGAATCGGATCTCCATGAGGATCTACTCTTGGAAATCCTAAATGAGCATCTAATTTATCTATTAATGCGTCACTTTTGATGTGTTCTAATTGTTCAGCAACTTCATGTACCTCATCCCAAGCGAAATCTAATTTTTCAACTAAGAAAACTTCCCAAAGGCGGTGCTTTCTTACTATTGAAAGCGCCGTTTTATTACCAATTTCTGATAATGAAACACCCTTGTATCTTCTGTAATTGACCAACCCTTTTTCAGAGAGTTTTTTTACCATATCAGTAACCGATGACGGTTTGGTACTCATCTGCTCAGCAATAGCATTTGTAGACACTAAGGTCTTCTCTCCTTTACCTAAATGGTAAATTGCTTTTATATAGTCTTCTTCTGAAAGTGTCATTATATTTTTAATGTTGTCAAAAATACAATTTATATTACACAAAACATATTTTTAGATTCATCTAAAAATATTAATCAAATATTCTTAATTACTTAAATAATCTAAAAGAAAAATTGAGGTATCATGATTTGGATTTTACTATATTGACGATGGAAATAAACAACCTACTAAACAATGAAGTACTCGTTACAAAAATTACTTGTTTTAGGGATCTTTGCAGAATTAGTTATTTTTCTAATCTCCTATGCTATGGACTCATCTTGGGAAGTGACTTTTCGTTATTCAGCTAGATATTCAGGTCGCTTATCAGCTGTAACTTTTTTAATAGTGTTTTACCTATTTGCAACTTCTTTTCCTGCGAAAATATTGAAAAACAAGGCTTTAAAGAATGGACTCATACTTTTCGCCGTGTTGCACTTAATTCATTTTGGCTTTTTAGCTACGAACGTTTACTTAAATGAAATTCCGCTAGTACCCGTAAAACTTACAGGTGGAGCTTTGGCATATCTAATGATAGTCGCTGCGCCATTCTTTTTGCAAAAACTTAAACCAAAACTTCAATTGGTTTATTTCTATTATGTAAGTTTTGTTATGATTATGACCTATGTGGCAAGAGTAAAAGGTGATTTTCAAGGTGCTAAACCCTTTTGGTTGCACTACGCTATGATAGTAATATTCGTCATTTGCTGTATTTTATTTGGAATGTGGATGGTAAAACAAAATCGAAAAGAGAGCAGTAACTAAATGGCAAACTACGATTACATAATTATCGGAGCAGGCGCTGCAGGTTTAATGCTTGCTGATGCAATATTGAAGGATTCCTTTTTCGATAATAAATCTATTCTACTTTTAGATAAAGACGCTAAACAAACGAACGATCGTACCTGGTGTTTTTGGGAGAAAGGCGAAGGACAATTTGATTCTCTCATATACAAATCATGGAATCATGTCTATTTCGCTGGTAAGAAATTTTCAAAACGATATGCTATAAAGCCGTATACCTATAAAATGATTCGGGGTATTGATTTTTACAATTCAATATTTCAGAAAATTGAAGCATCATCAAATATTACATTTAAAAATGTCGAGGTTACTGCGATAGAAGATAATGGTCAAAATGTTGTTGTTTCATCAGAAGGGCAAACTTTTTTAGGGCAGCAAGCCTTCAATAGTATTTTTGATTATACGATGGCAACACACCAACAAAAATATCCTGTGTTGCAGCAGCACTTTATTGGATGGGTGGTAAAAACAGACGAACCGATTTTCGATATTGATCAGGCCACCTACATGGATTTTTCAATCGAACAAAAAGGCAATACCCGATTTATGTATGTGCTACCATATGCAGCAGATAGAGCATTAATTGAATGCACTTTGTTTTCTGAAGATTTGCTTCAAAAGGAGGAATATGAAATTGCAATCAAAAGCTATTTAGCAAACAACCTTTCTACTACACATTTTGAGATTGAGGAAACTGAAATGGGGAGCATACCTATGACCTGTTATGATTTTCAAGAGCATCACACTCAAAATATTCGATACATTGGCACCGCAGGTGGTTGGGCCAAACCAAGTACTGGTTATACTTTTGCAAGTACAGCAAGGAAAATTCCGGTATTAATTGAACATATAAAAACTAAAAAACCATTACATGAATTAAGCTTCAAAAACAGATTCTGGTTTTATGATTTACTTTTTCTAGACGTGCTACATAAAGACAATGCACATGGTTATAGAATATTCGAAAACTTATTTAAAAATAGAAGTCCGCAATTAATATTCAAATTTTTAGATGAGCAAACCTCTGTTTGGGAAGACGTAAAATATATTTGGGGATGCCCCAAAATACCTTTTATTAAAGCATTGTTCAGATATTTGTTCTAAACCTTTCTACGCATCAAGTTTTCTCCAAATTGATATAGTAAGTTTTTCTTTTCATCTGAAATTGTCAATCGATGAAGTACTGAAAATGCCTTTTCTGTATATATTTGTATCTCTTTTTGAGTACAAACAGCTGCACCAGTTTGTGAAAATATTTCTTTTACCGTAGTAACTTTATCATCTGAATCTCTAGGGTGAATTGAAAACAAATTCGACAATTCTTTTTGTTGATCTTCAGTACCCAATTCAACTGCTTTTAAGTATAAGAAGGTCTTTTTGTTTTCTATAATATCACCCCCAACCTGCTTTCCAAATGTTTTAGGATCTCCAAAAGCATCTAGGTAGTCATCTTGCAGTTGAAAGGCAACTCCTAAATCACGTCCAAATTCATAAATATCATTTTGCTCTTGTAAAGAAGCTCCAGCAACTATACCTCCCATTTTCATAGCGGCGGCAACCAAAACTGCCGTTTTATACTCAATCATTTTAAGATACTCTTCTTGAGTAACATCATCACGCGTTTCAAAATCAACGTCATATTGTTGACCTTCACAGACCTCTAAGGCAGTTTTACTAAATAGTTTTGCTAAATCTCTAAATATTTCTCCTTCGTAATTTTCAAATAATTGATATGCGTTAATAAGCATAGCATCCCCAGAAAGAATACCAGTATTGATATCCCATTTTTCATGTACCGTTTCTTTACCTCTGCGTAATGGAGCATCATCCATAATATCATCATGCACTAATGAAAAATTATGAAATACCTCTATGGCCAATGCAGCGTCTAATGCCTTTTTATAATCACAACCAAAAATATCAGCAGTCATAAGAACCAAAACGGGTCTAAGCCGCTTTCCTCCTAAACCTAATATATAGTTGATTGGTGCATAAAGGTTAATCGGTTCTTTAGTTGAGGTTTTGGACTCTAAATAAGTAATAAACTCATCTCTATAGTATTCAATAGGGTGCATGCAAATAATTTTATTCAAAAATACATCCATTTTAACAAACAACTTTATTAGATTTTAGAATCGGACATCAATTGCTGAAAAAAATAATTCAGAAAAAACGCAATGGATTTGAAAAACTTCGTCTTTATAATTGAAGGTCGATCAAAAGTAATCTTGAATGGTTTCGAACAACGAAAATCACAATAATCTTAAAACGTTTTTTAAGGATGAATATCAATCCTTGAAGGCGTATACAAAATCTCGGATCGATGATGCAGCTGATCGAGATGCGGAAGATATCATTCAAGATATTGCTCTCAAAATTTTATCGCGTTCAGAAAACCAGTCACCTATTGATAATATTGCAGGTTTTGTTTACAACTCCATCAGGAATAAGATCATAGATCTGATGAGGACTAAAAAGAAACCTATAAACCCTATGAGCGAAATGGAAAATCGCTTAACGGAGTTCACCGAACTTTTTAATAGTACTTCGGACAATTCCTATTCCGAAGACATGAAAAAAGAGCTTAAAAAAGCGATAATAGGTCTAAAACCTGACTATAGAAATGTTATTACCGCAATTGATTTTAAAGGATATACCTATAAAGAATTATCTATTGAAACAGGAATTCCTGAAGGCACGCTCATGTCACGCCGTCATAGAGCTATAGCTATACTTTTTAAAGCATTAGAAACGAAAAAACAATTTAAAAATTAAAAACGATACCTATGAATGAACATGTAGAACATCGAGTAAAAAGTAAAGTAAAAAACTATGTAAAAGGGTTTGTCAAAGTACTAGTCATGATTATTGCAGCCATAATATTTCTTTTATTGTTTGGCTATGGGTTCATGTTATTATGGAACTGGCTGATGCCTGATGTCTTTGGGTTGCCAAATCTAACCTACTGGAAAGCCGTTGGAATTCTTGTTATGGCAAAATTATTATTTGGTCACTTCGAGGGAAAAAGTCATAAAAAACATCCAAAAAAAATACGTGAACATTTTGGAGTTCAAAGGAACAAATCGTGTAATGGTGATTTTACAAAGTGGGAATACTATGATGAATTTTGGGAAGAGGAAGGTAAAAAAGCTTTTGAAGGGTACATCGAACGTAAACAAGATGAAAAACAATGACAGTTATCACATCGAGTGTTAAATAAATGTAAAACTTAGGAAACTTTTAATGTTTTTAAAGTTTCCTGAACTATATTTGTTGCCCAATTATGAAAGAAAAGATTTTACAAAAGGCAACTGATATGTTCTTGAACTTTGGCTTCAAGAGCGTTACTATGGACGATATTGCTAATAAAATGGGGATTTCTAAAAAAACCATTTATACCCATTATGCAAATAAAACAGCCTTAGTGGAAGATAGTACTATGTACATGTTTGGGGTCATTTCGAATGGTATAGACCTCATTTGTGATTTAGAAAAAAACCCTATTGAGGAGCTTTACGAGATTAAAAAATTCGTAATGATGAATTTAAAGAATGAGAAATCTTCTCCACAATATCAATTACAGAAATACTACCCTAAAATCCATGACATTGTTCGAAAGAAAAATTTCGAGGTAATGCAAGAATGTGTAGTTCGAAATGTAGAAAAAGGTATTGCACTAGGTATTTATAGAGAAAATCTGAATATTGAATTCGTGTCACGAATTTATTTTTCAGGAGTACATAGTATCAAAGACCTTCAGGTTTTTCCAATTGAACAATTTCCGGTATCCATACTAATGGATGAATATTTAGAGTATCATCTAAGAGGAATTGTAACTCCCACAGGGAGACAAATATTAAATAAAATCATCAATTCAAATCAAGAATAGCATGCGAAAACATATTTTAACCATCCTAACACTACTTGTTGTCAGTATCGGTTTTTCTCAGGAAGAAGTAACCAAAACGAATAGCTTCACATTAGAAGAAGCTATTGACTTTGCTCTCGAAAATAACTATAGCGCCATTAATGCCGGTCGCGATCTGATCGACGCCAAAAAACAAAAATGGGAAACCATAGCAACGGGATTACCACAAATTACTGGAGGTATTAGCTACCAAAATCAGTTAAAGCAACCGGTATCAGTAATTCCTGCTGAAATATTTGGTGGTGAGCCTGGCACTTTTGCCGAAGTAGTTTTTGGACAGCCGCAATCAGCAAATGCAACAGCAACATTAAAACAGCAAATTTTTGACGGCTCCTATATTGTTGGTGTTCAAGCGACCAAAGCCTTTTTAAGTTACAGTCAAAACAACAAAGAGAAAACTGATTTAGAAGTTCGAAAAGCAGTTACTGAAGCGTATGGCAATGTTTTACTTGCAAAAGAAAGTGTGTCTATTTTTGAAAAGAATAAGACGAATCTTGAGAAGAATCTTTTTGAAACTACCAAAATTTATGAAAATGGTTTAGGCGATGAAGAAAGTGTGGAGCAATTACAAATCACTTTATCATCGGTAGATAACCAACTAAAAAATGCTATTCGTTTAAAAAGCATAACGCTTCAAATGTTGAATTTAGTGATGGGTATTGCTATCGATGCTCCTACTGTATTGGAAGAAAATTTAGATGATTTAGCGCAAAACAAAATTGATTTTGGCCTTTTAGAATCAGAATTCAACATGGAGAATAATGTGGACTTCAAACTGGCAACAAACCTAAATCAACAACGATTCTTTGAATGGAAATTGGCCAAAAGTCGTGCGCTTCCAACCTTAAACTCATTTATAAACTATGGCACTTCTGGTTTTGCGGATAATTTCAATTTCTTTAGTAGTGACCAACAATGGTTTGACTCCTCAATTTTAGGCCTTGATCTGAGCATTCCAATTTTTAGTTCAGGTAAGAGGAGCGCCAGCACAGCAAGAGCAAAAATTGCACTTGAAAAAGCAAAGACCCAATTGAATGAAGCGGAGGAACAAATTCGATTGCAATTAGAAAATTCAAAAAGTAATTACATTTTATCCATCGAGCAATATGAAACTTCAAAGCAGAATCTCAATCTAGCGGAACGTATTGAAAATAAGAATCAAATCAAATACAATGAAGGTCTAGCTAGTAGTTTTGAATTACGTCAAGCACAGACACAACTATACGATGCACAACAAAATTATTTACAGAGTATGGTAGAGGTCATCAACAAGAAGACTGAACTAGAGACAATACTAAATAACAAATCATAACAAACATCAATCTATAATATCATAATTATGAAAACATTCATCTACATGATTACTGCAGCTTTCATCTTATCTTCTTGCGGAGAAGGCAAAGAGCTTTCAGTAAGTGACCTAATTGCTACTGGTGATTTAGAAACTTTGAGGGCTAAGAAAACTGAAATTTCAGATCAGCAAAGAGCAATTGAAAAAGATCTTAAAATATTAGATTCAGTTATTGCAGCGAAATCTGGAGTCGAGAAACTGCCACTAGTAACAACACTAACTGCAAAGGCTGAAAAATTTGATCATTTTTTAGAACTTCAAGGTGATGTTAAAACAAAACAAAATGTTTTAATCTATCCTGAAATGCCGGGCACTTTAAAACGTGTTTATGTTAAGGAAGGACAAAGAGTTACTAAGGGTCAACTTTTAGCTTCCATTGATGATGGTGGAATGGGTAGTCAAGTATCTCAACTTAAAACACAGGCTGCATTAGCAAAAACCACTTTTGAGCGTCAAAAGCGTTTATGGGAACAAAAGATTGGCTCTGAGATTCAATTTCTTCAAGCCAAATCAAGCTATGAAGCGACTGAAAACGCTGTTAAACAAGCGCAAAGCCAATTAGGAAAATCAACTATAAGAGCACCCTTTTCAGGCATTATTGATGATGTTATTAAAGACCAAGGAAACGTTGTTTCTCCAGGACCCGGCTCAGAGGTTTTCAGAATCGTAAATCTTTCTGATATGTACATTACTGTTGATGTACCCGAAAACAATCTAAGCGGTATTACAAAAGGGAAAGAAGCTAAAGTATACTTCCCGGTACTTGGGGATACCATTATTTCAAAAATACGACAGACTGGTAATTTTATCAATCCTAGTAATAGAGCTTTTAGTGTGGAGATTCCTGTTCCAAATAAGAAAGGAAATATAAAGCCTAATCTTTCTGCTCGTGTCAGCTTAAACGATTATAGTAGTGATAATGCCATTCTTGTTCCTCAAGGTATTATTTCAGAAAACGCAGATGGTGAGCAGTATGTATATGTAGCAGTAGATGCCAATGACAACAAAGCTGTTGCGAAAAGACGTATCATAAAAACCGGAAAAACGCAAGGTAGTTTGGTTGAAGCACTTTCAGGAATTCAAGACGGTGATCTTTTAATTAAAGAGGGAGCAAGAACGGTGAAAGAAGGACAAAATGTTCAAATTCTAAATACAGAAAGCGATGAGTAAGCAGAAAAAGAATGCCAATAAGGAATTCAAAATTGCATCGTGGGCTATTGACAATCCATCCGTGATTTTTGTAATGATCGGACTCCTTCTATGGGTGGGCTTTTCGGCATATCAATCGATGCCACGTGAAGATTATCCAGAGATAGTTGAAACCAAAGTATATGTGAGTACTCCGTATCCTGGGAATACAGCAGAAGACATTGAGCGTTTGATAACCGATCCTTTAGAGGATCGCCTGAAAAACGTAAGTAATGTTGTTGAGACCATCTCAACTTCTCAAGAAGATTATTCGATTATTACGGTAGAATTTGATGAAAACATTACGGTTGAGCAAGCAAAGCAAAAAGTAAAAGACGAAGTAGATACCGAAAAGTCAAGTGAAGATTGGCCAACATTCAATGGAGCCAAAGTAGAACCAAATATTTTTGATCTAAACTTAGCGGAATCTTTCCCCATAATGAATGTCAATTTTACTGGAGATTATCCGGTAGAAAAGCTAAAAAATTATGCGGAATATTTAGAAGAAGAAATTGAAAATCTTCCACAGATCAAACAAGTAGATATTCGTGGAGCTCAAAAGAAAGAGGTTGAAGTAGCAGTCGATGTCTATAAAATGATGGCTGCCAAAGTTAGTTTTCAAGATGTTATTAGTGCTATAGGAAATGGAAACATGACCATGTCTGCTGGAAATATTAAAACTAGCGAACAACGCCGTACTATTCGAGTTTTAGGAGAAATACAAGAGCCTCAAGAGCTTAACGAGTTTGTAGTGAAATCAGAAAATGGTGCAGTATATCTTAAAGATATTGCTACAGTAACTTTTGATGAAGAAGAAAAAACCACTTTTGCACGTGAATACGGCGAAAGCGTAGTCATGCTTGATATTAAGAAACGTTCAGGCACCAATACGATTGAAGCAACTACTCAAATTCGCGAAATTGTGAAGAAGGCGAAGGCAGAATATTATCCTGCTGATTTGAATATTTCAATTGCCAATGATTCTTCAGAGCGAACTTTGAATCAAGTAGATGATTTGGTGAATAATATCATCTTCGGAATCATCCTCGTTGTTACTGTTTTAATGTTTTTCCTCGGATTTCGTAATGCGCTTTTTGTGGGCTTTGCAATTCCTATGTCAATGTTCATATCATTCTTTGTACTTGACTCTTTGGGCTTAATACTTGATGGATTGAGTTTTACCCTAAATACCATGGTATTATTCGGAATGATTATGGGGCTTGGTATGCTCGTAGATAACGGTATTGTTGTCGTTGAAAACGTGTATCGATTAATGAGTGAAGGTATGTCTCGTACAGAGGCAGCTAAAAAAGGTGTTGGTGAAATCGCCCTGCCAATAATTATTTCAACGGTAACTACAGTAGCTGCTTTCGTTCCCCTCGGACTTTGGCCAGGCCTTTTTGGGCAGTTTATGATCTATTTTCCGGTAACACTATCGGTTGTATTAGGCTCATCGCTATTTGTAGCTCTTTTTATGAATTCAATGCTAGTTTCTAAATACATGGAAATTGGTGATAAAGATATTAGCGTAAAAGGCCTTATTCGAACTACTGGAATTTTATTGGCTTTCGGAATTTTAATTCTTATTACTGGAGGAGCTTTTAGAGGCTTGGGCACCGTGTTGATTTTTACAGCAATAATGTTCTGGGTTTACAAATATGTTCTTAAAGGGTTGGCAAATAAATTCCAAAATAGAGTAATGCCACGTTTTGAAAATTGGTACGAACGTCGCATAAAACACGCTTTACGTGGTGGCAATGTCTATTGGTATTTTGGCATAACCGTTTTATTATTATTCGTAACATTTATGCTTTTCGGCATGTCACTTAATTCGGGCAGAACCAAAATTGAATTCTTCCCTGAGAATAGTCCGAATGAAGTATATGTCTACATCGAATACCCAGAAGGTACATCCATAGAAAAAACCAATATTATCACCAAGGCGATTGAAGACAGGGTCTATAATGTTGTTAAACGTGAAAAGTATAAGAGAGATGCCGATTATAATTACTTAGTTGAATCTACAGTATCTCAAGTTGGTGAAGGTGCTGGAAACCCACAAACTGATGGTGGTTCTTCTTCTGAAATGCCGCACCGTGGTAAGGTGACCGTTTCTATGCGAGAATTCAAATATCGAAACGGATTAGATACTGAAGAACTTCGTGGAGCGATTCAAGCAGATCTTGTTGGTATTTATCCAGGTGTTTCGATATCTGTAGAAAAACTTGCCGAAGGTCCTCCTGCCGGCTATCCTGTAAATATCGAAATTCAAGGCAAAGATTATGATGAACTCATAAGTACCGCCGAAGATATTCGTGGTTATCTCAACAGTAAGAACATTCCTTTTATTGAGGAGTTGAAAATTAATGTAAACAAGAGCAAACCTTCTATGCAAGTAGTTGTCGATCGTCAAAAAGCGGGAGAACTTGGTGTAGCGGTTGGTCAAGTAGGTAATCAACTGAGACGTTCATTATTCGGTGAAAAAGCGGGTGTATTTAAGCAAGATGGTGAAGATTATGATATCAATGTTCGATTCAATAAAAGCTTACGTTTTGATCAAAACGCACTTTTTAATCAGAACATAATATTCAGAGATCAAGCCACAGGAAAAATAAAAGAGATACCTGTATCTGCAGTTGCTTCGCAAAGAAATTCTTCTGGCTATAGTTCTATCAAACATAGAAATGGTAATCGTGTGGTTACCGTTTATTCTGGACTAACGGCTGGCGGAAATCCTGCGCAAGTTGTTGCAGATGTTATTAAGGAAATGGAAAACTACAAAGGCATTCCTGATACCGTGAAAGTTGATTATACTGGAGAAATTGAAGAACAAAACAAACAGATGGAGTTTTTAGTAGGTGCCTTTTTCGGTGGCCTTGCGCTTATCATGTTAATTTTGATTTTTCAATTTGGTGGTATTTCAAAACCTTTAATTATCATGATTGCCATCTTCCTAAGTTTCATAGGAGTTTTTGGAGGATTAATGATAACAGGATGGTCATTCGTGATTATGATGACCATGATGGGAATCATTTCTCTAGCCGGAATCGTTGTAAATAATGGGGTTGTATTATTAGATTACACCCAAATTCTCATCGATCGTAAAAAGGTAAAGCTGAACATGGATGATAAGGATTTGCTTTCAATGAAAGATGTAACCAAGGTAATTACCAAAGCAGGTAAAGCTAGATTACGCCCAGTAATTCTTACCGCAATTACTACCGTTTTAGGATTGATTCCTTTAGCTATAGGCTTAAATATTGATTTCTTTTCTTTATTTACTTCGTTTGACCCGAAAATTTATTTTGGAGGTGACAATGTTGTTTTCTGGGGACCATTAGCATGGACGGTAATCTTCGGATTAATTGTAGCGACATTCTTGACATTGATAATTGTACCTGTACTTTTTAATATCACATACAGAATCAAAACAGGATTAAGAGGCTATAGTAAAACTGGTCCTATGTTAGGTGAAGAATTATTGGTTAAAAATCAAGAAATTGATATGCTACCTAAAACAGGAACTACAGATTAAAACTTGATATTCAAATAGTTAAATTAAAAGCTCTGATAAAACTATCAGGGCTTTTTACTTTTTAGAATTATTGTAAAACTTACTCCAACCGTATAAAGAAGCCATTAAAAGTCCGGCAATAAAGGAAGACAACAAGCAAACAATCCGTTCACCAAAATGGAAAACGTCAATATTTATAAATCTAATTACGAATACTACAGTTGTAACTAAAGCAACAATCGCCCAATAGATAATTTTTACCGAATCCGATTTTTTAAACTTCAAATCAACCGTTGGCATTTTATAAATAAAGAATAATATGGATAATGCCCCAATTAGACTAAACGCATATTGTAAAATTAAATACAAAGGAATTTGCCAGTATTCAGTATTAAAGAAGGGTGTTTTGCTGACAAAAAACCCATCAAAATGTGTGAATGCATCCCAAAATAGATGAGCTAAATTACCCACAATAACAGACAACACAACCTTGAAAAAATTTGTTTTAAAATATGTGTTCCAATTAAAGTCAACAAATTCATGAAACCTTTTTCGAAAAAATGGAGGTAAACATTCAATCATAGTATTCCGAACGAAATTATGATATAAGGTAATAAAACCTAGTGCTACAGGAATGTTTAGCCAAAACATCCCATACATCGAATGACCATATGGGCCATGTGCTTCCATTCGAAGAAAAAATTCAAAATCAGGTACCATACTACCCATGATCAAAGCCGAAACTGAAAAAATACGCAATCTCAACAAGGGTAAAATTATCGCTGGGTGTGCAGCTGTAAACGGCATATATTTTTGTAGATTTTAATTTTATCTCAAGTGCTGAATAAAAGCTTCATTGTATTAAACAACTACTAATTAACGAATTTTGTTCCGTAATTATTACGCTACTTCATGAACTAAAAAAGAACCTATCAATTGACGGTAACTATTTCTTTTTTCAAATTAAGAAGTTATACTCCAAAACAACTCGAAATACTTCTTAAATTTGTTCTTTTAAATTGAATCTATGTACCGAAGTCATAATTGCGGCGAATTACGCGAATCTCATATAAATCAAAAAGTTACCCTTTCAGGTTGGGTACATAAAACCAGGGATAAAGGTTTTGTAGCGTGGGTTGATCTTCGTGATCGCTATGGTATTACTCAACTCGTTTTTGATGAAGACAGAACTTCTTCTAAATTATTAGAACAGGCTAGAAGTCTTGGTCGTGAATTTGTGGTTCAAATAAATGGTGAGGTTATAGAAAGAGCTTCTAAGAATCCTAACATTCCTACAGGGAATATTGAGGTTTTAGTTGAAGAAGTTATTGTTTTGAACGAATCAAAAACACCTCCTTTTACCATTGAGAACGAAACTGATGGCGGCGAAGATATTCGCATGAAATATCGGTATTTAGATATTAGAAGAAACCCTGTTAAAGACAATTTAATTTTTAGAAGCAAGGTTTCGATGGAAGTTCGTAAGTTTCTTTCTAATGATGGCTTTATCGAAGTAGAGACTCCCTATTTAATAAAATCTACTCCTGAGGGCGCACGTGATTTTGTCGTACCAAGTCGTATGAATGAAGGGCAATTTTATGCACTCCCGCAATCACCACAAACATTTAAGCAGTTGCTTATGGTTGGTGGTCTAGACAAATATTTTCAAATTGTAAAATGCTTCAGAGATGAAGATTTACGTGCAGACAGACAACCTGAATTCACACAAATAGATTGTGAAATGGCTTTTGTTGAGCAAGAAGATATCTTGTCTGCTTTCGAAGGATTAACCGCACATTTATTAAAAGAAATCAAAGGCGTTGATGTTGAGTCATTCCCAAGAATGACGTACGATGAAGCTATGAAACGCTACGGAAATGATAAGCCAGATATTCGTTTCGGTATGGAATTCGGTGAGCTAAACGCAGTAGCCCAGCATAAAGAATTCAATGTTTTTAATTCCGCCGAATTAGTAGTTGGTATTGCTGTTCCAGGAGGAAACTCATATACTAGAAAAGAAATAGATAAATTAACTGATTGGGTTAAAAGACCGCAAGTAGGCGCATTAGGAATGGTATATTCTCGCTGCAATGACGATGGCACTTTTAAATCATCAGTTGATAAATTTTACGATCAAGAAGACTTAGCCAATTGGGCGGAAGCTACTGGAGCAAAAAAAGGCGATTTAGTTTGTGTGCTTTCTGGAGACGCGAATAAAGTAAGAGCGCAATTAAGTGCTTTACGAATGGAATTAGCAGAACGTTTAGGCTTAAGAAACCCTGAAGTATTTGCTCCGTTATGGGTAATTGATTTTCCATTATTAGAATTAGACGAAGAAACAGGTCATTACCATGCGATGCACCACCCATTTACTTCTCCGAAACCAGGGCAATTAGAATTGTTAGATTCAGACCCAGGAGCGGTTCGTGCAAATGCATATGATTTGGTATTAAACGGAAACGAAATTGGCGGCGGTTCAATTCGTATTCACGATAAAGAAACACAAGCAACTATGTTCAAGCATTTAGGTTTTACACCTGAAGAAGCAAAAGAACAATTTGGTTTTTTAATGGATGCTTTTCAATATGGCGCACCTCCTCATGGTGGTATCGCTTTCGGGTTAGATAGATTGGTTGCCATTTTAGGCGGACAAGAAACTATTCGTGATTTTATTGCTTTTCCTAAAAATAATAGTGGTCGCGATGTAATGATTGATGCGCCTGCGGCGATTGATAAGGCACAGTTGAAAGAGTTGAGTTTGAAGTTGGATATTCAATCTTAAATAACAATCCCGCTAAACAGCGGGATTTTTTATACTTTTAGAATAGCAAAGTTTCTAAATGCCAACCCAAATACAAAAGCTATTTTCCAAATTCTTAAAATGGAGATATAAAAACATCTCCAACAAAACCTTTACCCATATTTTAGCGATTGCAGTAGGCCTTCTTGCAGGGCTAGCTTCTGTAACTCTAAAAAACCTAACGTACTTTATACAATCTTCGCTTGAAGATGGTATTGTATTTTCAAGCAACCAACTATATTTCATATTACCAATTATAGGTCTTGCCATTGTGTTTCTGTATGTGAAATTTGTACATAAAGAAAAATTGGAGCATGCCGTATCTTCTATTTTGTTTGCCCTTAGCAAAAAGAAAGGTATTATTGATTTAAAGAAAATATATACGCCACTTATAACCGCTCCGCTAACAGTTGGTTTTGGTGGATCTGTTGGTTTGTTAGGCCCAGCTGTCGCTTCTGGTTCAGCCATCAGTTCTAACTTAGGTCGCATACTTCATTTGAATTCTAAAACAAGATCATTATTGATTGCATGTGCCTCAGCTGGTGCTGTAGCATCTATATTTCAATCTCCAATTGCTGCTATCATATTTGCTGTGGAAATCTTTAGTATCGATTTTGCTATGCTTTCTGTAATGCCACTTTTATTGGCTTCTGTTTCTGGGGTGCTTACCTCCTATTTTTTTCTAGGCAATGAAGTTCTTTTTGATTTTAGTCTAACAGATAACTTTGAAGTTGAAGATACCTTATTCTATGTTTTGTTAGGCGTCGGAACCGCTATCGCTTCCATTTATTTTACCAAAATGTACTTTGGTATTCATAAATTATTTGAGCCTTTAAAGAGTCCGAAATACAAATTGTTTGTTGGCGGATTAGCCATAGGAATTATGCTTTATTTTATTCCTCCTTTATACGGTGAAGGATTTAGTTTCATTAGTGATTTATTAGATGGTAATCATTTATCAGCCCTTGGTTCTACTCCGTTTGATGACTACTTAAGCAATATCTGGGTGGTAATAGCCTTGCTGTTTGGTATAACTGTTTTTAAGGCAATTGCGATGACTACCACTTTTGCTGCTGGTGGGGCTGGGGGGATTTTTATTCCAACCATGGTCATGGGTAGTGCCTTAGGGAATGTTGTAGCAAAGGTTATCAATAATCTAGGATTGGGCTTTGAGGTCTCTGAAAGTAACTTTACGCTTATTGGTATGGCAGGACTTATTGCTGGAGTGCTTCATGCGCCTTTAACAGCTATATTTTTAATAGCAGAAATCACAGGAGGCTATGAACTTTTCGTTCCACTAATGATCACAGCAGCCATTTCATATCTTATTACAAAAAACACCATCAAACATAATATTTACACCCGCGAACTCGCTGAGGAAGGAGCGCTGCTAACCCACAATAAAGATGAAAATGTTTTAACGGTTATGCAACTAGAAGATGTAATCGAACAAAACTTTAAAACTGTAACACCAACCATGTTTTTAGGAGAAATGCTACATGAAGCAGTATCACAATCAACTCGAAATTTATTTCCTGTTATTGATGAAAATGAAGCATTAGTTGGTATTGTATTGCTTGATGATATTCGCGAATTCATGTTTGAAACTTCATTATATCGAACGACCACGGTTTCTACCTTTATGCATGCAGCACCAGAATATATTTTCTACGGAAAGGATAATATGCAACAGGTGATGAGAAAATTCCAAGACAGTAGTGCCTGGAACCTTCCTGTTATTAAAGATGGAAAGTATTACGGTTTTGTATCCAAATCCAAACTACTTACTGCCTATCGCCGGGAATTGATTAATTTTACCCAGTAAGATAACTGATTAATGAAATACTTCATTCTACTTGTTGTAATTGCATCTTTAGGATGCATTATTTACGGATTTAACCTTGATGAATCTCAAGAAGCATTATCACATAAATATATTGGTTCAGGAACCCTTGGTTTATTTTTAATCGCGATGCCGCTCTTTTTATATAAAGAAAGTAAGAGCAGAGATTTTAAAGACTATATGCTAACGGATGAAAATGTTAGAAAGATGCAGGGTAAAGAACCTCGAAAACCAGAAGATTCTTAGTTTAAATTTCGTTTTTGAATGAAGAATTTGTTCAACATTTCAGAAGCCTCTTTTGCCATAATTCCACCCTCAATTTTTGTCTTCGGGTGCAATTTTGTCCCCATAACTCCACAACCTCTTTGCGGATCTTCTGCAGCATAGACTATTTTTGATATCTGACTCCAATACAGAGCCCCAGCACACATCTGACACGGCTCAAGTGTGACGTATAAAGTACACTCTTTTAAATATTTGCCTCCTAAAAAATTTGCCGCAGCTGTTATCGCTTGCATTTCTGCGTGGGCGGTTACATCATTGAGTTGTTCAGTAAGATTATGACATCTTGCGATAATTCGATCTTGAATGACAACAATAGCACCAATTGGCACTTCTCCTTTTTCAAAAGCAGCTTCAGCTTCTTGCAAAGCCTTTTTCATAAAGTAAGTATCGTCGTAAGGTAAAATCATAAAAGTAAAAATACAATATTAACAACATCAAGCAGACTGATAAAAATGATTTTATCTTACTTTTGTTTCTTGCAATGAACATATTAAAGAATATTGATTCTCCGAAAGACCTCCGCCAAATTAAACCTGGTGATCTAACTCAACTCGCTCAAGAACTGCGTAAGTTCATAATCGATATTGTTGCAACTAAAGAAGGGCATTTAGGAGCAAGCCTAGGAGTAGTTGAACTTACCATTGCACTTCATTACATTTTTGATACTCCTAATGACAAACTTATATGGGATGTTGGGCACCAAGCTTACGGGCATAAAATTCTAACAGGTAGAAAAGATATTTTTGATACCAATCGGCAATTAGATGGTATTAGTGGTTTTCCAAAAATAAGTGAAAGCGAATATGATGCTTTTGGTACCGGTCATAGTTCCACTTCAATTTCTGCTATTTTAGGAATGGCTATAGCATCGAAATTAAAAGGTGACATAAACAAACAACATATTGCTGTTATCGGAGATGCTTCTATTGCAAGCGGAATGGCATTTGAGGGCTTAAATCATATGGGGGTTACTAACGCCAATGTTTTGGTAGTTCTCAATGATAATGCTATCGGAATAGACCCAAGTGTTGGCGCACTAAAAAAATATCTAACGAATGTCAAAAAAGGAACAGCAAAAGACGAAAACATTTTTGAGTGCTTAAATTTTGACTACACCGGGCCTATTGATGGCCATGATCTAAATGCGTTATTAAAAGAATTAGAACGTCTAAAGTCAGTTACTGGACCTAAGCTTTTACATATTATAACCACAAAAGGCAAAGGACTAAAGCAAGCAGAAGAAAATCAGGTTACTTACCATGCTCCCGGGAAATTCGACAAAGAAACAGGAGATTTAGTCCCTAAAAATTCTATTGATCAGCCTCAAAAATATCAAGATGTTTTTGGTCATACCATAGTTGAGCTTGCAAAAGTGAATAAAAACATTATAGGTATTACACCTGCAATGCCAACTGGAAGTTCATTAAAATATATGATGGAAGAAATTTCAGATCGAGCTTTTGATGTGGGCATTGCAGAACAACATGCAGTTACGATGGCAGCTGGCATGGCTACTGAAGGGCTAGTGCCTTTTTGCAATATATACTCGACTTTTTTACAACGTGCTTACGATCAAGTTATCCATGATGTTGCAATTCAAAACCTGCCCGTTGTATTCTGTCTAGATCGAGCAGGGTTGGTTGGCCAAGATGGGGCTACACATCACGGTGTTTATGATATAGCCTATCTAAGATGCATACCTAACCTTATCATTTTTGCTCCGCGGAATGAAATTGAACTTCGCAATATTATGTATACCGCTCAATTAGGTTTAGGGCGTCCAATTGTTATTCGCTATCCTAGAGGCAGGGGAGTTCTTTTGGATTGGAAAAAGCCTTTCAAAAAAATTAACATTGGAACATCCGAAGAACTAAAAAAGGGCACAAAAATTGCTGTCTTGTCGATCGGACATATAGGAAACCTAGTCTCGAATATTTTGAATGAATTGGAGCATCCTGTGGAAATCGGACATTACGATATGCGCTCTGTAAAACCTATTGATAAAAACCAATTAAAAAATATATTTGCCAATTATTCAACAATCATTACGATTGAAGATGGTTGTAAAATGGGAGGCTTTGGTACCGCAATATTAGAATACGCCAATGATATCAATTATTCGGGCAAAACAATAATACTTGGTATTAACGACACTTTCATAGAGCATGGTACAACTGAAGAACTATACCAACAGACGGAATTAGATTTCGAATCAGTTAAAAAAAGAATAAAAGCAGAACTATATGTTGACTAAAATTTTAAAAACTACTTTTTTACTTCTTACTCTTGTATTTTCGCACACTTTTACTAGTGCTCAAGATACTATTGCGACACCGAAAGAACGAAATCAAACACAATTAGACTCCATTATTTCTAGGCAAAAAATGGATACTATTGTGATTCGCAGAGTTCAGAAACAAATTAAAGGGAATACACAGAGTGTCAATTTGCCAAATACTCACATCTCATTTAAAAAAACCAAGCCTTTAGACAAGGAATACCATAAATTTAAAGCACCAACCTTTTGGCAGACGGTTAATTTAATAGGTTTGAATTTTAGCCAAGCTGCTTTCATTAACTGGAATGCAGGGGGAAACAACTCCATCTCCGCCCTAGCAAATGCACGTTTTGAGCGCAACTATAAGTTTCGTTATTTTCAATGGGAAAATAGTTTAGAATCTCGATTTGGTGTCAACTTGCAAGAAGGTCAAAAAATTAGAAAGACTGATGATGCTATTCGCGTTACTTCTACCGTAGGATATCGAAGAGATACTATTAGTAATTGGTATTATTCTGTAAAAGCTAATTTCAATACTCAGTTTACTGATGGTTTTAAATACCCAGATAGAGAAACGCCAATTTCTAGAGTGATGAGTCCTGGTTATTTTTTCTTAGGAGCAGGTACTTCATATATTTCTGAAGGCAGAAAATTCAATTTATATATTTCGCCTTTGACACAAAAGGCAACTTTTGTCTTTGACCAGGCCTTGGCTGATAAAGGTTCTTTTGGAGTTGAAAAGGCTGTCTTAGATCCAGATGGAAATGTTTTAGAACCTGGTAAAAACATTTTTGTCGAACTCGGGTTTTTGGTTACCAATAATTGGGAAACCCAGCTTATGGAAAACATAGCTCTAAAACATCGATTAAACCTATATACCGATTACATCAGTAGCTTTGGCAATGTAGATATTGATTGGGAATTGAATGTCAATCTAAAGGTGAACAAATACATTGTCACCAACCTTGGCACACATATTATCTATGATGATGACATTCTTTTTGATCCAATAAAAGATGACGCAGGAATCGTAATTAATGAAGGCAGACCTAAACTACAATTCAAACAACTCTTAGGTGTTGGTGTAGCGTATAATTTCTAAATAATGCTACTTTAGTTTTACAATTGTTTTCCCATAATTTTATTATGGATATGTACAGCCGCACTATCAGAAAGACTAGCAACATAACAGCACGAATTCAATAATATTTGATAAAGTGAAATGTCTGTTCTTCTATAAAACTCTGGCAAGGTTCTCATCATCAACTTGTCGTAGTTAGATGCATTATCTTCTTTCTCGCGAACTAAAGCTGTTATATAAACATCTAAAATATCAGAGATAATTTTATACCCGGCTATTTCTTTTTCAATCACTTCTTGCGATTGATAAATTTGCTCAACACTCAAAGAAATAATGTCGGTTATCTGTGCCTCATATTTGCTTTTATCCATTAAAGAGACATTGAAGCTTCCGTCAAGAATAGCTTCTTCATTCGCAATAAAAACGTCAATGGCATCTTGAATTAGCGTTCCGAT